>ONLC01000197.1 GCA_900318545.1 uncultured Eubacteriales bacterium | reverse complement strand
ACCTGAGCATACTCACTGTTCAGCTCATCATAGCTGTTTCCAAGCTCGCTCCTGCCCTTTCTGAGCTCTGACAAAAGTGCTCCTGACTCCTGCTCCAGCTTCAGAAGCTCTGCCTGCTGCTCTGCAAGCTCAAGCTGCTTGTCCGAATACTCCGCAGTTTTCTCGTTCAGAGCCTTTATCTGCTCATCAAGCTTTGCCTTGCTCTCTTTAAGCTTTGAGTAGTCATCAAGAAGGCTTTCAAGCTCTTCATTATCGTGCTTTGCAACACGGGTCATGAGCTCTATCCTCATAAGCACATCGTAGAAGTCGGCCGAGTCAACAAGAAGGTTCGCATAAGAGCTGCTGCCGCCTGCTATGTAAAGTGCCCTTATCCTTTTAAGATAGTCGGCTGTCTGAGTTTTTATGCTATCCTCCATCTGCTGCACATTGTACGAGGACTCCAGCTGCTGAGAGTCAAGCTCTGCCATTTCGATCTCGAGGTCGTGCGTGTAACTGTTTACATTCTCGATCTTTTCATTGATAGCTTCGTACTTCTCCTGCAGAGCATTGAAGTTGTCCTCCTCGGCAGCGAGCTTTTCATCAGCCTCGGCTATCTTTGCATCAAGATCAGCCTGCTGCTTTTTCAGCTCATCAAGCTGCTCGTCATATTTCGTGTTGTCAGCCGTTACGGCAGACTTTTCCTGCACTCTTCCTGAGAAGATACTGAGCGTTATAACCATAGCCGCACAGATAGCTGCAGCCTTTTTTAACGTAAAATACTTTTTCATATCATCACCGTCAGACCTCGGTTTGTAACTGAATTGTAATTATTATAGCACATTTTTACAGCCTTGTCAATCAGGTATTATACGGTAATTTGTGTAATATGTATGTAATTGATGATGAAAATTGTTCATATTTACGAAAAAGTTTTTTATTTAACCTATTGAATTTTTTGAAGAAATGGTATATAATTATATAGTACGGTCAATGTATTTTGTGCATATTGACAATCGAAGGCTTTTCGTGACAAAATCGCAGCACGAAACAGCCCGACCGTAAAAATCCATTAACAGAACAGGAGCGATCAATTTGAAAAAGTACGATAGCACGAAGATCAAGAATATTGCTATAGCAGGCCACGCAGGCTCGGGCAAGACCTCACTTACAGAGGCTCTGCTTTTTAAGAGCGGTGCAACAGACAGACTTGGAAAGGTACTCGACGGAAACACAGTTTCTGACTACTACCCCGATGAAATTTCGAGAAAGTGCTCGGTATATACTTCACTGTCTTCACTCGAAACAGCAGGCGGCTTCAAGGTAAACCTTCTTGACACTCCGGGTCTGTTTGACTATGAGGGTGAAGAGATCGAGGGTATCTTTGCAAGCGGCTGTGTTCTTATCACTGTATCGGCTAAGTCGGGCGTTAAGGTAGGAACTCACAAGGCTTATGAGTATGCCAAGGCTATGGGCAAGCCTGCGGTCTTCGTAGTTACCAAGCTTGATGATGACAATGCTAACTTCAATAACGTTCTTACAGAGCTCAAATCCGAGTTCGGACCTACAGTTTGCCCTGTAGTTGTTCCCGTTATTGCTGACAGAAAGATAGTTTCTTATGTAAACCTCATTGAGATGAAGGCTTATAAGTATGAGAACGGAAGCGCAGTTGAGACTGATATGCCGACTGCTGAGGTATCCGACAAGATGGAGTACCGTATTGACGGTCTGCGTGAGGCTGTTTCCGAGGCTGTCGCTGAAACAGATGAGGAGCTTATGGATAAGTTCTTCTCGGGCGAGAGCTTCACTCAGGATGAGCTGGTTGACGGTATCCATAACGGTCTTAATAACGGAATGATAACCCCTGTTGTCTGCGTATCAGCGGCAACACTTGAGGGTATAGATATGCTCTTAAAGGAGATAGACCTTCTTCTTCCTGCACCGTCTGAGAAAGACGCTATGGTGGGTGAGACTGCAGGCGGTGACGCTATGGAGATAACCTGCTCGGAGAGTGATCCGATGACAGCCTTTGTATTCAAGACAGTGGCTGACCCTTATGTTGGAAAGATGTCCTTCATGAAGGTATTCTCAGGAAAGCTTACTCCTAATAAGGAGGTTGTAAATGCATCTACAGGCACTACAGAGAAGGTCGGAAAGCTTGTTACACTTCAGGGCAAAAAGCAGATAGATGTTACTGAGGCAGGCTGCGGAGATATTGTAGTTGCAGTTAAGATGAACGTAAACACTAACGACACTATCTGCGATGCAGGCAGAGTTGTAAAGTTTGCTCCTATGTCCTTCCCGAACCCCGGCTACAAGGTATCTGTAAAGGCTTCCAAGCAGGGCGATGAAAGCAAGATCGCTTCTGCGATGGCAAGGATAATGGAAGAGGACAGAACTATTACCTATGAACTTGATCCCTCTACAAATGAGATGATCCTTTCGACTCTTGGCGGACTGCAGCTTGATTCTATCGTAGGAAGTCTTGAAAACACCTTCGGTGTTAAGGTAGTTACCGACACACCTAAGATCTCCTACCGTGAGACTATCAGAAAGAAAGTCAAGGTACAGGGCAGACACAAGAAGCAGTCAGGCGGACACGGTCAGTACGGTGACGTTTGGATAGAGTTTGAGCCCTGCGTATCCGATGAGCTCATTTTCGAGGAAAAGGTATTCGGCGGAGCAGTTCCTAAGAATTTCTTCCCCGCTGTTGAAAAGGGTCTGCAGGAGAGCATCAGACATGGTATTCTCGCAGGCTTCCCTGTAGTAGGTCTGAAGGCTATTCTGGTAGACGGTTCTTATCACCCTGTTGATTCCTCTGAAATGGCATTCAAGATGGCAGCTTCTATCGCTTATAAAGAGGGTATGAAGCAGGCTGACCCGATACTGCTTGAACCTATCGGAGCTCTGAACGTGCTTGTTCCCGATGAGAACACGGGCGATATGATGGGCGAGCTGAACAAGAGAAGAGGAAGAGTGCTCGGTATGAATCCTGCTGAAAAGAAGGGCATGACCGAGATCGTTGCAGAGGTTCCAATGGCTGAGATGTCAGACTTTACGCTGCTGCTCAGACAGGTAACTCAGGGACAGGGCACATTCACCTTTGAGAAGGCAAGATATGAGCCGCTGCCTGCAAACCTTGTTGCAGACGTTATCGCAAAGAACGCAGTTACAGATTAAATAACCAAAGCCCCGAAGAGATATACTTCGGGGCTTTTTGTGCTTATAAAAGTATCGGTCGGAGCTGCTCTCCGCTGAGGGCGGCTTCAATCGTGTCTGTCAGCTTTGTCATATCGGCGATCGCAGAGCGTGGCTTTGCATCGGGAGCGTCCTGTCCGTAGGGCACGAAGTAGTAGTTTCGCATGGACTGCAGTGTTCCTATGCTTCTGGCACAGGCTCCGAGGGCATCGTTCGTGGATATGGCAATGACTACAGGGCGTTCGTTTCTTACATGGCTTTTGACCGCCATTGCAGCAGGCGTATCAACTATGCCGTTTGCAAGCTTTGCCGCTGTGTTCGAGGTGCATGGCACTACTGCCATAACGTCACAAAGCTTTTTAGGACCGATGGGCTCGGCATCGACTATCGTTCTGATGACAGGTTTACCTGCGATAAGCTCCAGACGTGAGATATTGTCCTCAGCCCTGCCGAAGCGTGTCGAGAGTGCCGCCGCATTGAATGACATTATCGGCACAAGCTCTGCACCCTGTGCTTTTAGAGCCTGTGCCGCTGCAAACGCTTTTTCAAAGGTGCAAAACGACCCTGTCATACAGAAGCCGACCTTTACGCCTTTAAGTGACATTCGGTTTTCTCCTTTCGTTCAGGATATCCTCCGCAGTCTCGGCAATTATTCTGCCTGCCGTAACAGGGGCGCATTTCCCGGGCAGCCCGAGTGCAAGCAAGGCTCTAATGTGAAGCTCCTTGGCTTTGTCAAAGTCTACTCCTCCCGGCTTTGAGGCTAGGTCAATTATCAGGACTTTTTTATTGCAGCTTTCAAGAAGCTCCTCTGTCAGTATCAGGGCAGGTACTGTGTTTATAATTGTATCATAAAAGCCGATGTGCTCATTCAGGCTTTCAAGCGGAAAGGTCTTATGTCCGAGAAGCTGAAACCCCGTCAGAGCGGAGGGCTTTCTTGCGGTAATGTCGGCAGCTGCACCTACAGCCTTGAAAAGGGCTGCACAGGCTTTTGCGACCCTGCCCGAGCCGATAACCAGCACCCTCTGATCTCTGACGGTCATTGGCTGCTCCCTGAGGGCGATCTCGAGAGCTCCCTCTGCGGTCGGGACTGTGTTTTTCAGAACGAGCTCCTCTCGCCCAAGATAGTTTATGACCTCAAAGCCCAGGGCGG
>ONLC01000290.1 GCA_900318545.1 uncultured Eubacteriales bacterium | reverse complement strand
ACCTTCTGCTTTTCCTTTTCAAGCCTTGCTCTCTCCTTGTCGGAGTCGATTATCTCGGACAGCGGAATGAAAAATCTTGCAGAGTCTGTTACTGCGGTCTGGCAGTCCTTGCCGTCAAATCTGTCGGTGATGTTTACCTCGCTTGCCGATGCTAAGCTCTTGAAGAACATTTCACCCTTTGAGAATACCTCGGGCTGTGCTGTCTCGATGTAGAGCTTTGCCTTTTTGGAGGGCGGTACATTCAGCTCTGAACGGCAGTTTCTGATAGCCCTGATAGCTGTGATGATCTTCTCGAACTCTGTTTCCTCAGCGCCGAAATCAAGTGCCTCGTTATATGTCGGGAAGTCCTGTACCATTATTGCTGTGCCGTCATTTACAAGTGCCTGCCATATCTCCTCAGTGATGAAGGGCATAAACGGGTGCAGCAGCTTGAGCATTCCCTTCATAACGTATACAAGCACTGTCTGAGCGTTCTCTGCGGTCTCTCCGCCTGCCTGAATTCTTGGCTTTGTAAGCTCAATATACCAGTCGCAGTAAATGTCCCAGATGAAGTCATAAAGCTTTGCAACTGCTATTCCAAGCTCGAACTTCTCTAAGTTTTCGTTTACTTCCTTTGCAAGCTTGTTGAACCTCGATACTATCCACTTATCCTCAACGCTGAGGTTCTCGGGAAGCTTGTCTGCCTTGAAGCCGTCAGGGAGGTTCATCATGATAAATCTTGATGCGTTCCAGAGCTTGTTAGCAAAGTTTCTTGATGCCTTTACCTTGTCCTCGATAAAGCGCATATCATTGCCCGGAGCGTTGCCTGTTGCAAGCATAAATCTCAGAGCGTCTGCACCGTAGTTTGCGATTACCTCTAAGGGGTCAATGCCGTTGCCGAGTGACTTCGACATTTTAAGTCCGTTTGCATCTCTTACAAGGCCGTGAATGAGTACCGTATCAAACGGGGGCTTGCCCATGTTTTCGATACCGCTGAACATCATTCTGATGACCCAGAAGAAGATTATATCATAGCCTGTTACAAGGGTATTTGTCGGGTAGAAGTATTTAAGGTCTTCGGTCTGCTCAGGCCAGCCCAGTGTTGAGAACGGCCACAGTGCCGATGAGAACCATGTATCCAGAGTGTCAGGGTCCTGACGCATTGGCTTGCCGCACTTAGGGCAGGTGCAGGAGGACTCTTTTGTTACTGTCATCTCACCGCAGTCGTCGCAGTAGAAGGCAGGTATCTGATGTCCCCACCATATCTGTCGGGAGATACACCAGTCACGGATATTGTCGAGCCAGTGGAAGTATATCTTGTCAAAGCGTTCGGGAACGAACTTTGTCTGACCGTTCTTCACTGCATCTATAGCAGGCTGAGCGAGGGGCTTCATCTTAACGAACCACTGGGTAGACACCTTAGGCTCAACAGTTGTACCGCAGCGGTAGCAGGTGCCTACATTATGCTCATGGTCTTCTATCTTGACCAGTGCGCCCTCTGCTTCAAGGTCAGCGACTATTGCTTTTCTTGCCTCATATCTGTCCATGCCTGCGTACTTCGGGTAATCGTCAACGATAGTTGCGTCATCGTTCATTACGTTGATAACAGGGAGATCGTGTCTCAGACCTACCTCAAAGTCATTGGGGTCATGTGCAGGAGTTATCTTTACAACACCTGTTCCGAACTCGGGGTCAACGTAGCTGTCAGCAACGATGGGTATCTCTCTGTGAACGAGAGGGAGAATAACAGTCTTGCCGACTAAGTCCTTGTATCTGTCATCATCGGGGTTTACTGCAACGGCGGTATCTCCGAGGAGGGTCTCGGGTCTTGTGGTGGCAAGCTCAACATAGCCGTCGGAGTCCTTTATCTTATATCTCAGGTGCCAGAAATGCCCTGCCTGAACTTCATAGGTTACCTCTGCATCGGAGAGGGAGGTCCTGCACTTGGGGCACCAGTTGATTATCCTCTCGCCCCTGTAGATAAGACCCTTATTATAGTACTTTACGAAAACCTCTTTAACAGCCTTTGAACAGCCCTCGTCCATAGTGAAGCGTTCTCTGTCCCAGTCGCAGGAGGAGCCCAGCTTTTTGAGCTGTTCAACTATTCTGCCGCCGTACTGTTTTTTCCAAGCCCATGCACGCTCCATAAAGCCCTCACGGCCGAGGTCTTCCTTAGTGATGCCTTCTTTTCTCATAGCCTC
>ONLC01000196.1 GCA_900318545.1 uncultured Eubacteriales bacterium | reverse complement strand
CTCAGCTCCGTTTGCAATAGCTGCTCTCAGAACGCGCCGCGAAACGTATATACCGCCGTGGCAGGATATCTCCGCAGTGTCCTCACCCGTATAGCTATGGGGAGCGCGGAATACCGTCAGGATACAGTCATCGAGCCGCTCATCGCCGTCGTGAGCGATACCGTAAGCGCAGGTGTAGCCCTCCATTTCAGAAGCCTTCCTGCCGCTGACTGAGGTGAATATCCTGTCCGCTACCTCGAGCGCCTTTTCGCCCGAGATCCTTATAACTGCTATGCCGCCAGCCGCATTTGGAGTTGAAACAGCTGCGATCGTTGACAAAATTATCACTCCTAAAAAAACAACGGCAGAGCTGCCGTTGAATAAAGTATTCAGGGCGGACTGACCGCCCTGTTATCATTAAAGTTCGATTTTTCCGTAGAGGCCGCCTTCCATTGTGTCCTCAGGCTTAGGTCTCTTGTAGTCCTTTTCAAAGCTGGTAGAAAGGTCAACGGATCTGCGCTCCATATTTACCTCTCTGTCGTGATTTCTGTTATTGCCTCTGCGGTCATTTCTTCTGCCGCCTCTGCGGTCGTCACGGCGTCTGTCGTTTCTTCTCGGATTGTTTGAAGAAATGATGATCTTTCTGTAAGGCTCTTCGCCCACAGACTTTGATGAAACGCCTTCGATCTGGGAAATAGCAGAGTGGATAACTCTTCTCTCGTAGGGGTTCATAGGCTCGAGGGGCTGTGAACGGCCTGTTCTGAGAACGGACTTTGCAACCTTTGCAGCGAGCTGCTCAAGAGTTTCCTTGCGCTTGCTTCTGTAACCGAGGCAGTCGATAGTAATTCTGAAGTAATCCTTGTCGCCCTTATTAGCTATGATAGAGCAGAGATACTGGATAGCGTCGAGAGTCTCGCCGCGTCTGCCAATGATAGTGCCGTTGTTATCGCTCTCAACGTTGATAACAGCGCCTGTTTCGTTCTGGTATATCTTATACTCAGCTTCGATGCCGATAGCTCTTAAAATGCTTGTGATGTAGTCTCTTGCGATCTTTACCTTGGGTTCGATAAGAGACTCGTCCTCGATGAGTGTGAATTTGTCGAGTGAGTAGTCCTCATCGTCGTCCTTGACCTCAGGAGCTGTCTCAGCAGGCTTTTCAGCCTTTTCAGGAGCAGCAGCCGGTGTCTCAGTAACAACAGGCGCAGCCTTCTTGACAGGTGCTGGCTCTGCGGGAGCAGCCGGTGCGGCAGGCTTTTCAGCAGGAGCGGCAGCCGATTTTGCAGCCGGTGCAGGTGAAGCAACGGTAGCCTTTACCTTTGCGTCCTTAGCTCCGAGACCGAGAATGCCCTTTTTACCTTCCTCGATGATCTCAAATCTGATCTCTTTTTCGCTTTTTCCGAATTTTTTTGCTGCGAGTGCTTTTGCTTCTTCAATAGTCTTTGCTGTAAAGATTTCAGTCATAGTTATACCTCCCTGAGGACTTAGTCCTCATCAAAATCATTATCAGTATCGTCGTAAATATCGCCATACTTTTCAGCCATACGCTTTCTGGCTTCCTTTATCTTGTCGCGGTCATACTTCTTGATCTCTGAACGTGAATTCTTTGAACCGCCGGACTTTTTGCCGTTCTTTGCAGCATTCTGCTGGTTAGCCATTTCCTGCTGCTCGAGCATTTTCTGCATAAAGGTTTTCTTTTCGGGGTGCTTTTCAGCGTAGATACGAGCTTTTTCCTTTTCCTTTTCGTTGATAGCCTCTGTACGCTCGGGAGTAAAGTACTGATTGAGGCAGAAGGTTATGATAAAGGAGAAGAGTGCTGACCAGATCCAGTAGAAACCCACGCCGGCAGGTACGCTGAATGCGAACCATACTGAGAGGAGGGGGAAGAAATACATCATAAATGTAAGACAGCCGCCGCCCTGCATATTGGGATTGACCTTCTTCTGGTGGATCTGGCTGTAAACTGACGAGAGGAGCTGTGCGAGTCCCGCGAGTATCGGGATACAGAAGAGTATGATCGACTCACTGCTGTGCCAGTCTACGTGAACTGAGGGAACTTTACCGAGGTTTGCGCCGAAAACGGTATAGTTCGTATTGAAATTGCGGACCTTATCGAGAAATCCGTCACTGAGATGGGAATACTTACTGGGTTCGTCACTGAGGTCGCTCATGATGTGGAGCTCACATCTGAGGTTTGAGAGCTTAGTGCCGGCAATGCTTGCGGCTTCTCTTCTTATATCCTTAGAAAATCTGAGGATATGAGTGATAGGCTTGTACACAACGTCGAGAACTCCGAAGAGAAGGAACATCTGTATAAAAGCCGGCAGACAGCTTCCCATCGGGTTTATGCCCTCCTGAATGTACAGCTTCTGCTGTTCTTCCTGAAGGCGCTGTGGGTTATTGGAATAGCTCTTGCGGAGCTTTTCGAGCTTTGGGTTAAGCAGCTGCATACGGGCAGCGTTTTTCTGAGTCTTGTAGTTGACCGGTAAAAGAATTATCTTGGTGACTACCGTAAATATGATGATAGCCACAGCGTAGTTGTCAACAAAATGGTAAATAAGCATCATAAGGTATCCGAAGGGGATACCGATAATATCATAAAGTGCGTTCAAAATTCATCCCTCATAGTCGTTTTATTGTCGTCCTGATCGGAGTCAGTACCGTCCGGATAATCATAATATTTTTTAACTTTAAACGTAAATTTTTCCGGAACAGGATCAAATCCGCCCATAGACCACGGATTACAGCGCAGTATCCTCCAGCCGGCAAGGAGAAATCCCCTTATAAAGCCGAACCTTCTGAAAGCTGTAAGCGCGTAGCTGCTGCAAGTGGGGTGATACTTGCATTTAGCCGGAAAGAGCGGAGAAATACATTTCTGATAGAATTTTATCAGAATAATAGCGATATACCTCATTTTTTTCTGTTTGCAGGAGAAAAGCTCCTGAACATCTTCTGTATGTCTGCGACGCCGTACTTTTCCATATAGCCGCAGTATTCCTGTGACTTTATCTCACAGATCTGACTTCTCGCAACTATAACTATGTCCATACCGACAGGCATATTTATCTCATTCTGGCGGTAAGCGAGACGGATAAGTCTTTTTGCTCTGTTGCGGCAGACAGCGTTTCCGACCTTTTTGCCGGCAGTGATGCCGAGGCGGTTAAAAGGTCTGCCGTTAGGTCTGACATAGATGACAGAATACTTACAGGCGGAATACCGACCTTTTTTATATAGGGCGAGAAAATCTCTGTTATCATTCAAAATTTCAGTATAAAGCATAAAAATACCATAAAAATTAACAAAAAAGACCACAAAAATAGATTTTGTGGTCAGCGTCGTCAGTGAGTTAATCTTGCTCTGCCCTTAGATCTTCTACGAGCTAAAACCTTTCTGCCGTTCTTAGTAGACATTCTCTTCATAAAGCCGTGCTCTTTCTTTCTGTGGAGCTTCTTAGGCTGGTATGTTCTTTTCATTACGGGATCCTCCTCTCTGCTCTGTTGATATAACTGAGAATATCCGGGGGGGACATTCTTATAGTTGTAGGATATGCGGACATACCTGTCAGCATTACACTAATAGATTATAACTTAAAATAAAGCGTCTGTCAAGCGGTTTGAGAAATTTTTCTGAAAAAAGTGGTATTTTCAGTTTTTTTACCAATAGCCGGCTGACAGCCGTGATGAAATTTTGTCCCAATTCACACAAAAGCCCGTCCGCAGCGCCAAGGCTGAAAAAATACTTATTTTCGACTTTAAACATCAGCTTTCAACATTTTCATTGGCGTTTTAAGCGTATATAGGCACGTTTTCAGACTGCTGTTCAACACAGTTTTCAACAATCTGTCAATTAGTGTGTGGAATATCCGACTATTTTTTTGGTTTTTGATAGTCAAAATCTCTTGCAATTTCTGAGACGATATGCTATAATATATGTATATTATTATTATAGGGAAGTATCGTTTCTTTCCCTGCTACTATTTCTACGGAGGTCTAAAATGAATTCGTTTGAGGAAGTTTTTGAAAATGTCAAGAAATACTGCCTTCAGAAAAATATCCCTGCAATCGCAATAACAACCTGGATCGATCAGATGAAACCCGTGAGCTTCAATGGTTCGGAAGCTGTTTTTACTGTTCAGACCGATTTTCAGAGAGATATAGTTTCCAATAAATACGGAGATATCCTCGAAGAAGCGTTCCTTAATATCCTCGGATTTGAAGTTAAGGTCATCATCAAGAGCGAAAGTGATGAGTCAAACAAGATAAAGGTCCCCACTGACGACGAACTCGAACAGAAACACGCAGAACTCGAAAAGACATATAAATTCGCAAACTATGACTATACCTTTGATACCTTCATCGAAGGAAGATCCAACGAGTTTGCCCTCGCCTGCAGTAAATCAGTTGCCAAAAACTGCGGCGAAAAGGCTGTTCCGGACTACAACCCGCTCTTCATCTAC
>ONLC01000059.1 GCA_900318545.1 uncultured Eubacteriales bacterium | reverse complement strand
GCTTTTCCGAGAGTGTCTTGTGCTTTTCTCGGAGATAGTGAGGGACTCTATGAGACTCAGGCTTGACCCCGGGGCTGTGACCCTCAGCTGCGATGAGAATGCTTCAAAAAGGCTGGGAGCTGTGCTTTCCGAGGGACAGGCCTTGCAGCTGTATGAGCTCCTTGGCAGGTACATAAGGGCAGCCGATGCGAACTGCAACCTTACACTGGCGATTAACAGCCTGTGCGCTGAGCTTTGTCCGAAATAGGCAACAGCCCCGATGGGGCATAGTCACGCACTATCTCTATCCGCGTTCAAGGCGAGAAAAGCCTCAAACAAAACTATGACGCGTAGCGGTGCAGGGTTTTCCCTGCCGCGTATTAGCCGTGCAGCGAGCACCTTGACAAAAGCTAAGTATTGTTATATAATGTTAAAGTGTTATAAAATATAACAATATTATCTTTAGGGAGAGAGAAGTATGTTTGAGGAAAGTAAGTATTACCGTCCGTCAGGGAAGTTCAGTCCGCTGGGGGCTGTGCTGATAACGCTCTGCGTGACGGTGCTGGGTGTAGGCGTGTTCTTTTTGTACCTGCTGTTCAATAACTGGTGCCCGATCATTTATCTTAGTATACTTTAACTGGTGCCCGATCATTTATCTTAGTATACTTGCGGCTGTTGCTGTGGCGGCGGTTATGGGCTATGCAGCTTCAAAAATAATCAGGCTGTTTAAGATAAGAAACAAAACTGTCGCTGTGGTATGTGCTGTGATAGGCTTCCTGCTTGCAAGCTATGTTAAGTGGGCTATGTATGACTACCTCGACCTGAAAAAGAACTACTACAACAAGCTTAAAGATTGCACTGCCGAGGAGTTTTATGACTTTGACTATTACTTTGGCTTTGAGGGCGTTGAAACTCAGAATATGATAGATATGTACAAGTCTATCCACCAGTCAACTACGTTTATGGATTCAAACGGCGAGATCGACTACTCGGGCTTTGACCTCACCGATGAGCAGATAGAGGAGATTGAGTCAAAGACTGTATGGGATTACAATAACTTTGAGAAGCTTCTCGGCTCTGATGCTGATGAAGTCGAGGAGTCGCTTGAAAAGGCTAAGACTATGAATGCCTATGAGTTCACCTATGAGTACCGTAAGGCAGAGGATAAAAAGACCGTTCTCAGCCTGCTGACCTCACCGAAGGTGCTCTGGAAGGACATCAAGGAGATCAACAGAGTAGGCCGCTGGACATTGAAGAGCCACTCCTACACTGCTGATAAGGACGCAACGAATGTAAACGGCTGGATGCTCTGGATAGTATGGGCAGGTGAATTTGTGAGCATGGGTCTTGTGTTCCTTGCGATGACCTTTATCGGCTTTGAAAAGCCCTTTATCGAGAGCGAGGACGACTGGGCTTTGCCTATGGGAACAGCACCGAGAAAATTCTATGCTCCCGATGATCTGAAGGGCTTCAAGGAAAGTATGGAGATGTCAGAGTTTAACCTGTTTGATCTTGAAATACCTGTCGGACAGCCGCAGCCTGCAAAGTTTCTGACGGTTGAGTGCTTCAAGAGCAGGGATCTGAACGAGAACTATCTGAATGTTTATTTCCACCAGTTTGACAAAAACGGCAAGGCTGTGAAAAAATCTCAGATAATAAAGTTTATGCGTGTAAGCAAGGAGTTTATCCTCTCGGATAAGCTTTACTGATAGAAAGGAAATGATATTATGGTAAAAACAACACTCTCTATTGAGGGCATGAAATGCAAGATGTGCGAGGCACACGTTAATGATCTCATTAAGGAAAAGTACGATGTGAAGAAGGTCGAGTCCTCGGCAAAGGACAAGAGAACGGTAGTCATCAGTGAGAACGAGCTTGACACCGAGGCTCTCAAAGGGCAGATCGCAGAGCTTGGCTTCACAATGACAGGCTCTCAGACCGAGCCGTACAAAAAGGGCTTATTCAAATAAAGGAGAAAGGGACTGATGCTTTTGCACCAGTCCCTTCTTGATAGAGGAAGTATATGAATATTAGGATCATACTGCGTTATTTTCCCGAATGAACTCCACGAAGACGTCTTCGGGCATGGGCTTTGCGTAGTAGTAGCCCTGAATGTAATCGCACCTGTGCTCAATGAACCAGTCTGCTGTTTCCTTGGTCTCAACGCCCTCGACTACGCTTTCTGCACCTATTTCGGTTATCATCTGCATAGTGCTTTTAAGGACAGCCCTTGTGCGGTTATTGCCGATGTCATCGGCAAGGCTCTTATCAAGCTTGATGATCTTTACGGGCTCCTGTAATATACGCTGCAGGTTTGAATAACCCGTGCCGTAGTCATCAATGGCGAACTCAATGCCTGCCTTGTGGAGCTTTGAAACAGTCTTTGTGAGAACATCGCTCAGGAAGTCAGAGGCAGTCTCTGTTATTTCAAAGTTGAACGACTTGTTCGATACACCGTACTCACGCATTTTCTTCTTTACGCTGTCTACAAAGTCCTCCTTCATGCACTGCATGGTGGATATGTTTATCTCGATGTATTCAAGCCCCAGTCCCGAGAGATTATGGTCTCTGATAAAGCGGAACACCGTATCTATAACAAAGTCGCCTATCTGATAGATAGCACCGCTTTTTTCAGCGGCAGGTATGAACAGTGCAGGGGATATAAAGCCTATCTCGTCATCAATGAGTCTCAGCAGAGCCTCGGCACTTACGAACTTGTGCTCCTTGATAGAGTATATTGGCTGATAGTATACCTTGAAGCCGTTATTTGCGAAGCCCTTCTCGATATACTTGTCAATGTCAAACTTGAAGCGTATTTTGTCACGCTCTTCAAGGTTGGAGTAGATTATAGAGCCTGACTCTACCTCGCTCTTGTCGTAGGTGTCAACAAAGTTCAGAAGCTCCCCGTGTGTGCCTATGTCCTTCGGTATGTCCAGCAGGCAGAGGGAATTCTCAAACGTAAAGCTTATATTGCCAAGTATTAGAGGCTTGTTTATAGACTGCTCAATTCCGTCGCAGATAACATCGGCAGAGTAGTTTCCGTGAAGCATTACAGCGAACAGACCGTAGCTGAGATAGTAAATGTTGTAAACGAAGTTCCTCTCAGGCTGAGATCTGAGCACACGCTCCATTCTCTGAACAGCCTTTTTGATGATCTCCTGATGGGCGTTCAGACCGTAAAGGGTAACGAGTGAGCTGTCGTTTTTTACCTTTATAAGCAGAACCGAGCCTTTATTGCCTTTATAGTAAAGCTTCTTCGAGTCGTGCTTGAAGGCGGTCATATTTCTTGTTCCGATAGCCGTATCGAGGGATTCCTCGGGCTTGATAACGAAGAACATCAGTATCAGCAATGATGCCGTGATAGCAAACATCTCTATCAGTGCATTCGGCATAAAGTACTGAACGACCGCCGAGATAACAAGTATCGGGTAGATCGCAATAAATGCGAACATTCTTGCGATGTCGATAGTTTCCTTGTGCTTGATAAGATAGGTAAGCGTCTGGAGCATATAAAACAATGCTATAAGATAGAGTATCCATACATAAGGGCCACGGTCGTAATGTCCCTTCGGGAACCTTAGCACCCATTGTGTAACGGGGTTTATCAGCACAAGAGCAATGTTCAGGATATACGGCAGAGAGAAAAGCAATTTAACCTTTGGTTTTCCCTCCATATACATATACCATGTGCCCGAGACCATTCCTATAAATATAGCGTAGGTAGGCAGAAGCGAGGCATGGACTATGTAGTATACGTACGATGCACCTATCCTTACGCCTACGGAAACGTGTCCGAACGTGGTGAGGGGAGCCACAGTGAGCATATCACAAACAGTGCAGATCAGCGTTATGATGACCAGAGCCAGAAACATCTTATTCGTTCTGCCTCTGACGAGCTTACGCACAAACATCGACAGTATGATTATCGAAAGTACCAGAAAGGCACACACATCAAACTGATAGATACGTCCCATGCTTCCTCACCTCCTTGCATCGAAACGTTTTCGGAAATTACGAAAGTTTCGCAATTTGATGCATCGGCAATATCTAGGTATATATTTATATGAAATCAATAAAACGGACTTTTACACCGTATACATTATACATCATTCTGACTAATTTGTCAACGGTAAATAATGAATTAACGGTTAATTTGCTGAGACTGATTGCTTAAAATTATCGAAAAACAACGAAAAACGGGAGTTATCCTCCCGTTTTTCTATTCTACCTTTTCAACTACATTGTCATACTGCACATCAGCAAGAATCAGTGCTTGCTTCGAGCCTATAAACACAAGGTTGCCAAGCTTCGGGTCGCCTGCTATGCTTACGCACTTGTCAGCGTGACCGTGTATTTTTTCAAGATCGTCCATAAGTGCGGAGCAGTCCTCCATATTGTCGAGGTGGTACATTTCAAGGTAGTCCTCGTCCTTAACACACACGATGCCCTTACCCGGGTAATTGCCTGCGGTATCGGTGTAGGTAACTGTGTAACCCTTTGCGGAAAGGCGTGACTCAATATCATCGAACTCGGGGATATTGACTACCTCTCTTATAGTAGTTTCGGGCTCGGAGCTTGTGCCGAGCAGGTCACAGCCTGCAAAGCAGAACAGTGCTGTAAGACAGACTAAAGCAGTAATTATCTTCTTCATATTTACCTCCTAAAGTGTAGTTTTTCTTCCGTCTTTGGAAATGCGTACCTTGGGGAATATCCTTCTGAGCTTGTCCTTGTAGACCGAGGGGTCGGGCTCGGCCGGGCTGTAGTGCGTGAGCCACAGCTCCTTGACATCAGCCTTCACAGCCAGCGAGCAGGCGTCCTGCATAAGCATATGACCTTTTTCGTTCATGCTCTTTTTCTTTTCGGGGTCGCCGTACATACCCTCGCAGATGAACAGGTCTGAGCTCTCGGCAAAGGCGGCTATCTGCCCGATAGGGAGAGTGTCGGTGACGTAGGTGAGCTTCTGAGGGGGCCTCGGGTCTGAGGTGACCATTTCGGGGGTGATCTCACGGCCGTCAACGGTTATGCTCTCACCGTTGTGGAGGGTCTTACGCTCACGCAGAGGAACACCGAGCTCGTCTGCCTTTTCGGGCAGGAAGACCCTTTTGTGCCGTAGAGTCAGGCTGTAGCCGAGACAGACAGTTGTGTGCTTCAACGGCAGAGAACGCAGCTCCAGCATCGGGTCGATAGTTTTAAGCTGCTGAGAGGTCTCGTTTTTGATGTCGAGGGTGTTTACCCTGACCTCAAAGGGGAGCCTGCCTGCGATAGTCAGCAGAGCATCTATCATATTGAGGGCAGTTTTCGGGGCATAGATGTCCAAGGGCTCGGTGCGGTCAGTGTTGGATATCGACAGGAGCAGCCCCGGCAGCCCTGTGATGTGGTCAGCGTGCGTGTGCGTGATGAGGATAACGTTTATGCGGCTTATCTTTATCTGTGCTTTTGCAGCTGCGACCTGTGTGCCCTCACCGCAGTCGATGAGAACTGCCTTGCCCTCGTGCTCAATGTAGCATGAGGTAAGAAATCTGTTTTTCAGCGGAAGCATTCCGCCAGTGCCCAGCAGGGCTATCTCCATAGGATCACCTTCCTGTGTTTATTCTTACTGCCTGTGCGATCTGTCGGGTGAGACCCTTTTGAAAAAGGGATCCTCTCTGTACCTCTCCCTAAAACTTCTAATTCCTTTTTGGCTAGGGGGAGCCTATCTATCCAAGAACGCATAATGCCGGCATTTCGCTGTTATATAATTAAACAGCTCGCCCTAGCCAAAAAGAGTTAAAAGTCTTTGGAAAGGGGTTTGGGGAAGAACCTTTCTTCAGAAAGGTTTTCCTCAACAGGTCACGCAGGCAGCAGGGATAGACAGGGAGCGTTATCCAAGGGCACAGTCGAGGGTCATCATGATGACGAAGCCGAAGGCAAAAGAGATCGTTCCTGTATTGGAATGAGGCTCCTCGCTCATTTCGGGGATAAGCTCCTCTACAACTACATATATCATAGCACCTGCGGCAAAGCTCAGCAGGTAGGGGAGTATTGGAATTACAAAGTTTGAGAGAACTATAGTCAGTATTGCACTGATCGGCTCTACAGCTCCCGACAGCGAGCCGTACAAAAACGCCTTGCCCTTGCTTACACCATCCGACCTCAGCGGCATTGAGATTATAGCACCCTCGGGGAAGTTCTGTATTGCAATACCCAGTGCCAGAGCCATAGCACCTGCGGCTGTTATAAGCGCATTTCCCGACAGCCAGCCTGCATAAACAACGCCTACAGCCATGCCCTCAGGAATGTTATGGAGCGTCACTGCAAGAAGCAGCATAGTTGTGCGGTTGAGCTTGGTTTTCGGACCCTCGGGGTCATTTGAATTTGCGTGCAGGTGAGGTATCACACTGTCAAGAATCAGAAGAAAGAAAATTCCCACCAGAAAGCCCACCGCCGCAGGAATAAAGGCGAGCCTGCCCATGCTTTCACTCTGCTCGATAGAGGGGATAAGTAAGCTCCATACGCTTGCCGCAGTCATAATTCCTGCCGCAAAGCCTGTGAGTATTCGTCTGGTTGTAAGCCCTATATTGTTTTTCATAAAGAATACGCAGGCAGAGCCCAGCGTAGTCCCTGCAAAGGGAATAAGTATCCCGAGTATTGTATCTTTGTTCATAAGTACTCCTCCTTGGGTTAGTTTTATCTAACTAACTGCATTATACCCCATAAAGGCGTGTTTGTCAACATCTTTATAGTATGCAGAGAGAGTACATAAGGTCACAGCTCAGTACCTTTCGAGAATAGCCTGACAGCCCTCAACAATGTCATGATAGGTCTCCTCGAAGTTGCCTGTGTACCAAGGGTCAGCAATGCTGGAGCCCTTGCGGTCGGTGAAGTCGAGGAGCATACAGAGCTTGCCGTCGGGGTCACTGCCGAGGATGCGCTCAGCGAGGGTAACGTTATAGTCGTCCATAAGGATTATCAGGTCAAAGCGGCTGTAGTCGGCCTTAGTCATCTTACGGGCGGCACGGCGTTTATAGGGCACGCCCATAAGGTCGAGCTGTTTTTTAGCACCACGGTGCATATCGTTGCCGATCTCCTCGGTGCTTACAGCAGCGGACTCAATGTAGAAATCGTCCTCACGCTCAGCCTTGCGTACCATGTCTTTCATTATGAATTCTGCCATAGGGGAACGGCAGATGTTCCCGTGGCAGACGAATAGTATCTTTACCATTCTGTTTTCTCCCTTCAAAGTCACGCAAAACGCGTATTTACGCAGTATACGGCACTTTTTCAATAATGCTAATATTTTTACATTTTCTCAAATTTTCTCATATTTTCTCGAATTTTTGCCTTTTCCAATGGTAAAATAGTGGTAAAACCGAGTGCCATTTGCTGCGTTTTTACGTTATTTCAGGCTTTTTGAAGCCTTGGATTTCATAAAAAATTCACACTCTCGTGTTCATATGCCACGATTTAGCGCAATTTTCAGGCTGTTTTCGAGCTCCAGATACGCTTCATCTCACGCTCTGCGTCCTCATATCTGACATGGGTATAGGTGTTCAAAGTTACCCCCACGTCGGCATGGCCCATTATGTATTGCAGCATTTTTGGATTCATACCCATCCTTGACATATTGGTGCAGAAGGTGTGTCGGCAAACGTGCGGCGTTATCCTCGGCAAAGGTCTCAGCTTTTCGGAGGTGTATTTTGCTCTTATGCGCTGCATGACCTTTTCCCAGTGCAGTGCCAGCCTCGGCATACCGTTCTTGTCAAGAAACAGAAATCCGACACAACCGCCGATGATCGGCTCATGCTTTGCACGCTTTCGGCCGGCGATTATCCTTTGGAACGCTGCTTCTACCTCGGCAGTCATCGGTATCGACCTTACTCCGCTTTGGGTCTTGGGATTTTCGATGATGTACTTGCCTTCGCTTGTGCGTATAAGCTGACGTTCAACGTTTATGCGTTGACTGTCAAAGTCAATGTCCGAAATAGTCAGCCCGCAAAACTCCGATATACGCAGCCCTGTGTTAAACAGGATAAATATACCGTCATAATACTGGCAGTAGTGCTTGTCATTTCTGATGAAATCAAGGTAATCCTTCTGCTGCTTTTCGGTGAGTGCCTCTCTCGGCTCGCTGTCATTTTCAATGATCGTAGCAAGCTCAAAGCCAAAAGGATTTTTCCGTATCAGGTCGTCGTCCTCTGCCATCTGGAATGCAGGTCTCAGCACACCTCTGATAGTGTGAATAGTGCTGTAACTTTTGCCTTCCTCTCGCTGAAGCTTTATAAGCCACAGCTTGGCATCGGAGCGTCTTATCTTGTCAATGCGCAAACTCCCGAACGGGTCTTTCTTCAACAGATTGATGACTGTCTTATAGCCTGTTCTCGTACTTTGACGCACGCCTGTTTTCAGCGAGATATACCTCTCGACCAGCCGCAGCACAGTGTAATTTCCACCATTCACAGCTATGTAGTCTAAAGTATCCTTTGCGACTTTCAGTTCCTTTTCCCTCAGCGACAGATCTTTTTTCTTGTCCTCCGGGTGCGGATCGGTAGCTTCAAGCCGCCAGCTGTATACGTCCCTTTTCTTGCCGAATGCGTCAATGTAGGTATAACGGTACCTTCCGTCTTCTCTCTGGCTTTCGCCAAATCTTAGTTTTCTTTTATTCCGGTCTCTTCTATCTTCACTCAAGCTAATCTCTCCTTTCAAGAAAGAGACCCGAACTTGCATTTTTATTATAACACAAGTCCGAGCCTTTTTCAATACCCTAAATCACAGCCACTCGGTCAAGGTATTCCTCAAACTTTTCTCGCTTGAAAAGCACTCGGTTGCCGTTAAAGATGATGAAGTCATCACTCTTGTGCTCCTCAGCGATACTGCGTAGCTTGCCCTCCCCGATGTGGTAATACTCGGCCGCCTCGGTGACGGTCAGGGTGTAGCGTTTCCAGACGGGGATAGCTGTGCGGGCGGAATCGTCATAAGTATTGTTCAATATGTTTCTCCTTTCTTTATCTGCGCTGTTTCTTTTTGTTTGTCTGTGCTTTGCGTTGCTTTTCTTCTACAAGGTTGCTGATGTAGTCACTCTTTGATATTTCGCTATACGTCTTAGAGATATCGCAGTACACGTCATACCGCTGACGAATCTGCAACAGCTTTTCCTTTTGGTCTGCAACCTGTTTGTAAAGACTCTCGGCTTTCTTGATGTCAGCAAGAGAATTGTTGTATTCGCCTATCAAATCATTTACAGCAACCCTCTGCTTTTCATAGTCAGCACGCAGCTTAGCAATTCTCCCTTGTAGGTCACCGATAGACTTAATACTTTCTTTATTGATTACAGCAAGCTGTGCAGAGAGCTTGTAAACATCAAGATCATTTTCGACTGAGTATTCCGCTGTGATAATCCGCTTGCGAGGGACTTTCTTTCGTTGGGCAGCGAGTATGCGAACATCTTGCAAAACTGTGGAATAGGCTTGGCTTAGTTTTGTCTGCTTGTTCTCTGTAGGAGTTATACCCGTACCAATATCTCGATATGTAATTCTGATATTCAAGCTGTCCTCAGTGTACTCATCACCGAGAGTTTTCGTGCGGACAAAGCGTTCCTGCCCGGGTGCTCTGATTGAGGTATACTTGCCACGCTTGATTTCATACTCACGTTCTTCAAGCGCCTGAAAGAGTTCATCAAGCGAATTTACGGCAGGTATCAGCTTGTCTATTTCATCACGGATTTGCTGTTTCCAAGAGGTGCCATTCTTACGGTGTTCCCATTCTTTGTGGTTTATTGATTTGCCCTTGCCTGTGAGGTTGGGGTGAATGTCTATGCCAAATGCCTTGCACACTCCGTCCGATATTTCACGGATTCTCTTCAAAGACTTGCGGTTGGCATAATACTTCTTTCCAAAGAGCGAATAGGAATTTATTATGATGTGAGAATGCAGATGATCCTTATCAACGTGCGTAGCGATGACCGCTTGCACATCATCTCCGAAAGCCTTTCTTAAAAACGCTTTTGCAATCTTGTGTGCAAGCTCGGGTGTGACATCATCATCGGGCGAAAATGACTGTATGTAATGAATAGCTTTCACCGAGCCTTTGCCTTGCAGCGGCGGAGGGCTGTTGAAATGATCTTTGGCAAACTGGTCATAAACCAGCCGCATTTGCAAGTAAGCGGATTCAGCGTCGGTCATGCAATTTACCGATGCCGTGTAAAGCAAGTCCTCGGTCTTGTCGGGGTTTAGGATATACCTCAAGCTTTTCTCGACAGTAGCGTGGAGAGCGATAGATTTACAGTACGGAATAGCGATTCCACCTCTTTTCTCAAAGTTTCGTAGTCCTCAGCATTGAGGGTGTTTGTTTCATTTGCTTTTTTTGCGATCTGGTTGATGTTGCGTGAGATAGTTCGCATTCCGTTTATCATCGGTGCGACATTTTTCATATCGTAAAAGATCGGCTCACGGTCAAGTATCATCCTGCGGAGATATTTAGTTGTGTCGGTGTGACAAGCCTCAGCCCTGCGCTCTATTTTCTCCCAGTCCGGCAGATCAAATGTCAGCTCCTTGCGTTTTACTTGTTTGTATTTTCTTGCTATAAAAATCATTCCTTTCGTTTTGTTGCTTCATTAGTTTTCCCTTGAATAAGGGGCTTTCGGTTTAGGGTGACGGGTTCCCTAAACAGCGATTTTGCGAGGATATCTCAAAATCGGGATACGGATTTTTCCGGTGTACGGAAAAATCTATGCTTGCTAAATGCGAGTTAAAAATTCTGCAATAAAAACGATTTTATGATCGTTTTCACCGTTGCCCGATAG
>ONLC01000263.1 GCA_900318545.1 uncultured Eubacteriales bacterium | reverse complement strand
ATCACAGCCGTTTTCACAGGTGCAGCTGATGCCACTCCCATAGACCGCCTCATATTAGGGTCAGCAAAGGCCTTTAAGGTCTCGATATTTTTCTGACGCTCATTCCTGAGGAACTCCTGCTCCTGCTCATGAGTCAGGAACTGCTCGGTGCTGAACACATAATGCTTGCTTTCAGGTTCAAATCTCATAGCGGTGCCCTCCTACAAGTTATACACATAGTATAACACAACGCAGTGTGCTTGTCAAATAATAAGCACCGATTGACAACGGAAGAACAGTATGCTATAATGTCAGCAGAAATAAACTCTGAGAAAGGGTGAGCCTTATGAAAACGAAAAAGCACGGAAGCTGCTGGTCTGCATATTATGATCCTGATACGGGGCGGTATTTTGCCGAGATCATCTACACCAGCCGAGAGGGTCGTGAGCAGTACGACTATGAGATAACCGAGGACATCTACGCACGCCTTGGTACATTCAGCGAGGACTATGAAAACGAACGCCTCATAAAAACCGGCAAGATCGCATACTCGTTTGAAAACACTATGTACGGCACACTCGGTCCTGAGAGAACAGTCTGGGACGAGGAAGCAAATGAGGCTATGCAAAAGGCAGTCAAAAAGTAATACAAAAGCCCCGATGCCCGGGGCTTTCAGTCTGTCGATAAACTCAAAATAGTGCAGAATCAGCCCTCGGCGTGTTCCTCGGCTTCGCTCCATTTTACGTCGAAGCTTGGTTGTTTCTTTTCAATAGCGACCGCTGAGCAAGATAGTGCGGATTTATAAGTTTTGTGAAATCCGCCTCGGGCGGTGGGGGAGAGGGGGGCTTCGCCCCTTTGCCCCACTGGGGCTGTCGCCCCTGACCCCTTTTAAAAGAACTTTTGCAACAAGCAGAAAGCCCCGATACCCGGGGCATTTCTTTTATACAGCGCAAAGCTCATATCGTTATAGTAATGAAATTCACACCGTAGATAAACGAATATTTAACATCATCAGCCAGTGACTTTATGATACGAATACCTATATTCTCCAGTTCGTCACCTGTTGTGCTGTATTCATATTTTACGAACGGGTCACGCTCCTTGCTGCAGTCCTTTACTCTCATTATCATTTTCTCACTGCCGATAATAACAATGTGAACATCAATATTCGGGTCACGCTCGCTGACAGATTTCTGATACTCCAATATATTAAAAACTATCTCCTCCAGCGAAAGAGCGCAATAATAGGATTTTTTCCTGTCAGCTATATTCGATTTGCAGACATCATGAAATTCCAGAGAAGCTTTTTCGGCATCTTTGAATGACTCAATATGAAAATCAAAGGTCTTGTATCTTTCATGATCTGAAGGCTCAAGCACAAGAAGCTTGTTTACTATTCCTTTGTTTTTTCTCCCGATAATACAAGCACAGATCAGCACATACATCGTGATTATAACAAACTGTACCGACAAGCCTGCCCATACACCCTTTGAGCCAAAAGCTCTCGAAAGCAAATAGAATATAGGCAGTGTACCGATATTAAGTACAACAGATATTGAATAAACAAGCTTGCTTTTGTTTATCGCCTGAAAATATGCAAGATAGTAGCAGACAACAGTATTCAGAATATAAACGATGACCGTATAATACATCAGTGTCATCGTCTCATCAAGGACAGCTCCCGATACCATAAACGAGTAAGCCTTTCTTCCGAACAGGCAAAGCAGCAGCGACAAAAGTGCCGACAGTCCGATCCCCTTCATCATAGAATAACGGAATATCCTTTTGAGCATCCTATTGTCACGCTCTTCCCTGAGCATTGTCTGTATCATTCTGACGGGGTTGATTATAGCCTCGGAAACTGAGAGGAAAATAAACTTTGTCATCTTGTAGACTGAAAATGCAGCCATTGCCTCAGTAGAGCCTGTCATAGCTATCATATTGTTGACGGCTGTATTAAAAATAATGGAGGATACGTTTTTAAAGGCAGTTGGTGTTCCTTCTTTTATCGTCTGAAAAAGATAGGTCTTGCTCACTGCAAAGCTGCCCTTCAGAAGTATGCCGTTCTTTTTACCGAAAAAGTGCGAGGACAAAATAATAAGGGCAACATAATAGCTGATAGAGGTAGAGTATCCGATACCCTTGATTCCCATATCATTCAGTACGAATATAATATTCAGAGTAACGTTTATCACAGTCATTGCAATGGTAGCAGCATTGATAAGCTTCTTTTTTTCATCAAGCTGTAAAAGCGGAATAAGGTACAGCGTAAGAAGATGAGCCGGTGCACCAAGAGCGAGAGTCACAAGATAATCAACTGTAGGTCTGAGAGTTTCCTCGGTATTTGCACCGAAAACCCTTGAAACAGGAGATGCAAAAATACACATCAAGGCAGCAATCAGAACAGACAAAACAGCTGCAAATGTAAGCGAGGTATAAAACACCTTTGAGACCTCATCAAATCTGCTTTGCCCGATCTTTCGCCCGATAATTACCTGAGAGCCACTCGAAAACATAAGCGATATGCATTCCATCGCCTTAGTATAAGGATAAACTATACCGATAGCAGCAAGCTCCGCCACACCAAGCCCCTTTGAAGCTATTACACCGTCACAAAGTGAGCCTATAGACCCTGCAAGAAACAACAGCAGCGCAATAAGATAGCCGCTGTTAAAAACCTTTATCAAAATAGGTTGCTTTGACGTTTTCATTTTTTTCCTCCGAACACAATAAAACAGCATAATTATATAACAGAAATCTCGGATTGTCAAGCACGAAAAGCAAAAACCTCGCAGACAGCGTGTCTGCGAGGTTTTAAGTGGTGACAGAGTCGACCGTATGGCAGGGGCAGAAGGTTTCGAACCCTCGGCACGCGGTTTTGGAGACCGCTGCTCTACCAGCTGAGCTATACCCCTAAAAAATGAGTGGGCCATCAGGGACTCGAACCCCGGACCGACCGGTTATGAGCCGGTTGCTCTAACCAACTGAGCTAATGGCCCGTAAAACGGAAAAAAGATACAAGCCCGAAAATATTCAAGCTCGTACCTTCTTCACCGAGTCTTGGTGACCCGTGGGAGAATCGAACTCCCGATGCCGGCGTGAGAGGCCGGAGTCTTAACCGCTTGACCAACGGGCCGGTTATACTTAACTAAAGAACACGTTATTGCGCCGATAAAATCAAATACAGATAGCACGCGAGCTCGCATTTTTGCGAGCGTGCTAGATGTATTATGATTTTACAAGCAATAACTTGTTCAATGCACCATCGGGGACTCGAACCCAGGACCCACTGATTAAGAGTCAGTTGCTCTACCATCTGAGCTAATGGTGCTTACCGGATAAAACATCCGGTGCCGGCGACAACCTATTTTCCCGGGACGCTGCCGTCCAAGTATCTTGAGCGAAGACGAGCTTAACTTCTGTGTTCGGCATGGGAACAGGTGTGACCT
>ONLC01000193.1 GCA_900318545.1 uncultured Eubacteriales bacterium | reverse complement strand
ATCAACCTTTGATTTCTGAAACTTATAGCCCGCAAACCGCGTAAATTCGGGCTTAACAAAGAAAAATCCCAAGCTGCCGAGTGTTCAGCAACTTGGGAAATGTTGGAAATTTGGCGGAGAAGGAGGGATTCGAACCCTCGATGAGCTATTAACCCATACACGAGTTCCAGTCGTGCGCCATAAACCGGGCTAGGCGACTTCTCCATTTATTCAACTATGATATTATACCACATAATTATTTGTTTGTCAATACTTGAATCAAAATTTTTATTTATGACTCTGAATGTTTGTAAATTGCGTAAAAAGGGGCACTTAATCGTTTTAGGTATTGACAAAATGGAAAAAATATGTTATTATACAAAATATAAGAATTATTCGTCTTGGGGAATCTGAGTACAGGAGGGTATAATGATAAAAAAACAACAAAAGGGTTTCACTCTTATAGAGTTGGTTGTTGTTATAGCTATTATAGGTATACTGGCAGCCATTTTGATACCTACAATGATGAACTATGTCAAGAAATCCAGGCTAAAACAGGCTAATGCAAATGCTAAGCTTATATTCAATACTGTTACTTCCGAAGCAGCGGTAATTATTTCAGAAGGTGAAAGTGTCAGTTCTGAAGATTCTTTGGCATCAGGAGTTGGAATAAAGATCGAACCTAATATGTCGTCATCTCTTTCCGGACATCAGAAACAGCTTGCTGATGCTGTTTATAAAGCATTTAAGAATAATGGAAATAATGCTGGGTTTTGTTCCTACGTATTTGCAAGCGACGGTAAATTGAGCTTTGCTCAATGGTCGCCATCGCAGCACCATTCTATTTTGGGACAATATCCGGACCCATGTAAAGATCCGGATAATGCGTTTAAGGATTTTAGCAGTACGCCTTATTCCGGAAGCGATTGGAGCTAAATGATTATTTGGGGCATTTGAGGTTTACACTTCAAATGCCTTCGTTTTAGGAGATAAAATGAATACTATAAAACTGGCTATGTTTGACCTTGACGGCACGTTGTTCGATACTTCTATGTCAAACTTCTATTCCTATTATGATGCTGTCAGATCGCTTTGCGGACATGAGATAGATAAGGACTTCTTTCTGACAAAGTGCTACAGCAGAAACTATCGTTCATTTTTGCCTGATCTTGGGGTAGGGGAGAGTGATATCAAGGCTGTACATGATCTGAAGATCAAGCTTTATTCCGGTTACCTTGATACTATTAAAGTAAATGAAAAGCTTATCTATATTGCTAAGCTCCTGAGGAATGAAGGCTGCAAGCTAGCAATTGTTACTACAGGCTCGAAGGTAAATACTGAAGAGATACTCTCTTATTTCGGTTATGGAGAGTTATTTGATCTTTTAGTAACGCAGGAAACCGTCAATACTGCAAAGCCCGCTCCCGATGGTTATATCTATGCTATGGAGTACTTTGGAGCAGATGCTGATGAGTGTATGATCTTTGAGGACTCAGATGTCGGAGTAGCCTCGGCACTTCCTTGTAAAACAGGTGTAATGAGGATCCTTTCTTTTTAATAAATAACGCTGCGATGTGTATATCACCGCAGCGTTTGTTTTTATAAACCTTTAGCCTTTTTCAGAGTAATACCGTTATCTCCGAGAGGTATCTCGTGGTCAAGACCAACGAACTTACCGCTTTCCTGCCAGAGGACTTCCTTTACGAAATCATATTTTTCTTCGTCCCATGTTGTGAAGTCATCAAGTACAAGACCGCCTGTATCTCCTGAGTTTGCATTAAAGCACCAGAAGGTGTGGTTCAGGTGATTGTCTTTGATGAGCTTCTTCATATAGGTCATCCATGTTATGTTAGGCTCGGTCATAAAGCCGCCCCATTCACCGATAAGCAGGGGAGCGATATCCTTGTTTTTGATAAAGAGCCAGTTATCGTTCCAGCAATCCTTTTTTTTTTTTTTTAAGGTGTAATCGCCCTCAAACCAAGGCTGCTGATATACAGTAGGACCGTAATCGTGAGGGGAGTATACAAGCTTGTCCTGATACTTTCCAAGATCTATAGGGTAATCCTTTACACCGCGGAGATTACCGCCCCACCAGTTGAAATAGTAATCATCATTGTCAGCAGACGAGTAATCAGAGTTTTTCTTCAGGTTTTTAGGATAGATCTCAATGCCCTCTACCATTATAAGTACATTCGGGTTTTTAGCAAGCACTTTCTTTGCTGCGGTTTCTGCAACGTATTTCCAGTTGTTTGCGTCCTTTGAGTCATTCCAGATAGCTGCCTTGTCACCCTCGTTTGGCTTTCCGTGAGGTTCATTTTTCAGGTCAAATGCTATAATAGTGTCATTGTCCTTGTATCTGTCAGCCATCCATTCGAGAGCTGCGTAGTATTCGTCTACGCTTATCTTGTCTGTACACCAGAGATTTGCATTATGACCTGCCGCATCTGTCTCAGCGGAGTGGATATCAGGCATTACCTTCATACCGTTTTCCTCTGCGAGCTTCAGGAAGTATTCAAATATCTCCAAGCTGTTCATCTGATTAAGATCTGGATTATATGCATTATTATAGTTTGCCTGAGGATATTCACCGTCAGCCCAGTTGTTTATAAGCTCCGCTGAAATCGGTACACGTATAAGATTAAATCCATGATCGGCTATCGCCTCGACTGTTGATACCAGCTCACTGTTCCACAGTCCATCAAAGATATTTGTTCCTGTGTTGTAGCCAAACCAGTTTACGCCGGTTATCCAGACCTCTTTGTCATTAGCATCGAGTATTCTGCTGCCGTCAGTGTGAAGCCAGTCATCACCCTGTTTAGCTTTAGATGTGCGTTTCAGAAGCTCCTTGGTATCCTTGCCGGAGCCCTGATTATTGTTATTATTGTTGTTGTTCTGATCGTTATTCTGCTGGTTCTGAGCTACCTTGCCCTTCTTAACAGTACACTCTACTCCATTAAGCTTTGCAGATTTTACATTCAAAGTCTTTCCTGTACCGATGTTGCAGCCGCAGGAGGTTGATGCCCCCTTTGCGATATCTCCGTTATAATCGGCATTGGTTATTGTCAGAGTGTTTCCCTTTACCTTAAAAGTGCCGTTCCAGCCGTCACAGGATTTAAGCTCCTCTATCTCAAGCTCCAGAGTCCAGCCCGAGACAGCATCATCAGACTTGTTTTGTATACCGATATCCATACCGGTCATTATCTTGTCGCCGTCCTCCCAGGTGTTGTTTCCCGAGTAGGTTATGATAATTCCAGTTTCCTTGCTGTCATCTTCTTTTTCAGATTCCGATTCTTCCTCTTTCTTTGAATCAGCTTCCTTCTCTTCGTCTTCTGAGCTCTCTTCCTCTTTTTTTGAAGATTCACTTTTAGAGCTGCTTGAAGCTTTTGAAGAAGATGATGTCTTAGATGAAGACGATGAATCAGAGTCATCACTTTTTGAAAAAGCAAAGATCACAACTACAATCAAAGCAAGTATAACTATACCCATGCAGATTATTATTCCGATAAGCTTTTTCTCTCTGACTGCCGCCTTTCCTGTGTCAGGTTCAGGGACAGTTTCGGGTGCATTATCATTCGGGCTTTCGGGAGCTTTCTTCTCTTCGTTCTCGTCCATTATATGTACCTCCGTTCATAAAATTTCCCTCGGTGAACATTATAGCATAATTTTCTGAGATTGTAAAGCTTTCAGAATAATTTAAGCGGATATACTATTGACAATGCTTTACTTGTTTGCTATAATTCTGTTGTGCATAAATAATAACAGAGCATTCCCAGAAAGGAATACTCTGTAGGTGTGACTGAACCGATAAGCCGAGTTTTGTCGTGTGCGATAATCTATCTTGTCTGTACGTCGCCGTACAGCTCCAGCCACCTATAGCCACAGGCCTGACGAGCAGCCATTGACCTGAAAACTACCATTGGTGTTGCATCGGATAAGGTTTACATACCCCGTACATCTCTGCAGGGGTGGTGAGCTCTTACCTCGCCTTTCCACCCTTACCGCATAAAGCGGCGGTATATCTCTGTTGCACTTGCTCTAAGGTCGCCCTCGGCTGATGTTATCAGCTATCCTGCTCTGTGATGCTCGGACTTTCCTCATAAACTTTGTTTACGCTACCGCATAGCTCAGTCACATATTGATTATAGCACGATATCGCTTTAAGAATGTAAAAAAAGTATGAATTTTTGAGATATTTTTCGCGTGGACTTGACTTTTGAGGTCGGATATGATATGATATTAAAGCCGCATATTCACGGTTTACGGAAGAATTATGTCTTTAAGGCATGATCACCGTGCGTAGCGAGATCAAATTAAAGGTGGTGCATTCAGATGTACGCAGTAATCGAGACAGGCGGAAAGCAGTATCAGGTAAAGGCTGGCGACGAGATCTTTGTTGAGAAGCTCGCAGTTGAGGCTGACCAGGCAGTTACTTTTGATAAGGTAATGGCAGTTGGAACTGAT
>ONLC01000190.1 GCA_900318545.1 uncultured Eubacteriales bacterium | reverse complement strand
AGATGCCTTGAAGCAAAAAAGCAGAAAGTAATCTTCCACTTGCTTTTCTGAACGAAGCTCCTGAGGGGCAAAATTATATTAGAAGTTTTAGGGAGGGGGTCCGGGGGAGGACCCTTTTTCAAAAGGGTCTCCCCCGATAACTTTTGCAGGAAGTATGATAGTTTAATATTTACAGCAATACAAACCGAGTTGGGATTTCTATAAAAGGGAAGCAGGCAGCAAGGTTAGACCTTACTGCCCGATTCAGAGGTTATATTTTGAAAAACAAATAAAAGCTTGAGTTACTTAAACGTTTTCTGAAACTATAATCAGTATACATCAAACACCTTGATATGTCAATCCCATTTCGGCAAATTTGGCACCGAAATGGGATTTTTGTCGCTTTGACTATTTTGATTTGCGAATTTTAAGCATAGTGCACAAAGATTTTTCAAAATTTTGATCTATGTTTTAAGTCGAAAATTATGAACAATTTTACGTTCAAAATGTAATAAAATGGTAATTTTGACGCCGTGACAATTTATCTGTATGATTGTTTGCTTATTTTGTTATAGTTGAACTATAAATCTGTACAAATATTTAACAAAAAATGTCCGAATAATAAAAATCCGAAACTCAGATGGTATATAATGGTAATTACTTCGGCTTAAAAAAGCCCTCAAACGTCGATTTTACGTGAGTTTCAGGGACAAATTTACACAACGGAAACAAATTTATTACAGTTTGTAATAAATGACCTGTTAAGCTAGTATACATGGAAATATGAAACAATTGTGCTTCAATTTTCATGGAAAGGATGATTATTATCAATATCAAAAGAAAGATCATTTCATTCGTATGTGCGGCTATGATGGCTGTCAGCCCCTTTGCGGTAAGCGACAGTCTGTACGATATCTCACTCACGGCTGAGGCAGCCTCTGCATCGCTTGTGAACCCTAAGCTTTCGGTTTCCTACTCGTTCGGCAACAAGCTGGAGCTTCAGATCGACAATCTGTCATCGTTCTCGGGAAACACAAATTTCAGAGTTTACATTGACGGCAGCTACGCTAAGACCTACGCTCTTTCGACTCTCAAAAAGTCCAATCAGATAAATCTTATTGGCAACGCAAAGACCTACTTCAAGCCCTCGCAGGCACACAGGATAAAGGTAGTTGCAGCCCGTGACGGAAAGCTCGCCTCCTCACCTGTTATCACAGGAAAGACCGACAGCGCCACCTACTACAATATCTATGAGGGTGCTGTACTCTATAAACTCGGCTCACAGGGTATGTACCGTACAGGAAGAGTAAGCTCCTATCAGATCGCACCTGCTGTGCTTTGCTCGACTTGGGGCAAGCCTTCAGCAGGCGACAGCATCAAGACAAACAATGCAGGCTGTGCTCTTATCACAGGCGGTAAGTACAAGGGCTATTACTTAAAGGTCTGTTCGACAATGGGCAGAACCTCTGCCAGAAAGTACAAGGTCAAGACCGTTGTTGACTATGCTGCCAGCATGGACGGCGGAAGATACGTCTGGGGCGGTGCAAGCTACAGAGCTACCGACTGCAGCGGTCTGACAATGCAGGCTTATGCACAGGTCGGCATGGACATAACACACAGCGTATATATACAGGCTCAGAAGGGAAGAGCGGTTTCAATGAATGATATCCAGCCCGGAGACCTCATCATCTGCCGCAATTACGGACACGTTGCTATGTACATCGGCAACAACCAGATAGTTCACGCTATGAGCACCTATTACGGCATAAGGATACAGCCGCTTAACAACATTTACTACTGCAGTCCTATCAATAGTATCAGAAGAATACTCTAATAGAAAACGCCTCCGCATGGAGGCGTTTTATTTATCACTCGGGATCCTTTATCTCCGCATCGGCAGCGTTCTTTCTTACGCTCTCTATGCCGTTTTTGCAGGCAGGCTTTGAGGTGTAGCCCTCGCTCACACAAATGACCTGTCCGTTAGCTGCTTTAAGCCTGAAACGGAACTCTCCCTTTTTGTCAGCGTACAGCTCAAACTTAGGATTCTTCTGCTGCTCGAAGCCCTCAACTGTCTGATCTTCAAAATTAGCAGTGGGAGCGTTTCTCTTCACGCTGTCGCAGCCGTTCTTAACGCTTGCCAGTGCATTGTAGACCTCACCGCCTGTAGCGATAGTCTCTCCGTTTCCGGCTTTAAGTGCGAATGTGAAGCCGGTATTAGTCTTATTAATAACGAATTTGCCCATAGGTATGACCTGCCTTTCATATTAGATTATACTAAAAATATAACATATTTAGACTTGATTGTCAAGAAATTTTATAGAAAATGCCAAAGAGATAAACAAAAAAAGCAGGCCGCACGGACCTGCTTTCCTTGTATTAGTTTACTTTAGTCTGTTTTCTTCTTGCTCTTGCAAGGGCTGCATCGGAAACGTCGCCTTCCTCGTAAACGTGGAAGCTTGTGTCGCCTGCTTATCTTGCCTTGAGCACAGCATTATCAGCCATAAGTCTGAGCTCATCGAAGCTCATGGTTGTGTTTGGCATTGATGCCGCACCTGCATAGAACTTCATTGCTCTGTACTTAGCGTCAGATTTAAGGTTGTACTTTCCCTCTTTCTTGAGCATTTCAAGCAGCTCCGTAAGGTTCAGATCGCTTGACATCTCAGAGATCAGAACTGTGAACTCATCAGGCTCTGTATGGCAGAGAACAGCGTGCTTTTCGTCGTTGAAGATCTGCTTCATTACCATAGCGAAGGTCGAAACAGCTCTATCAGCTTCACTGGAGCCGTTAGTGTTCCTTACCTCCTGAAGTCCGTCAAGGCTAACGACCACAAGGCTGCACTTCTTGTTAGTCTGAACAGCAAACTTAGTGAATGCCTTATAGATGTAAAGCTTGTTCCATGTACCTGTGAGCTTATCCTTGTAGATCTCTTCTTCTCTCTTGTTGATGACCAGCCTGTCAGAGTAGGTTATACCCATGTGCCAGTTGATCACGGCATTGATAGTAAAGCCAACAACAAACATAAGAAGAAACTCAATAACATAGCTGATTCCGTAAGCCACGAGCCAGCTGTTCGGAGTCTCATTTACAAGTATCTTGCCCCAGTGCTCCTTTGAGAGGAACAGTCCTATAACCATTCCTATAAGACCTATAAGAGATGCGATATAATAGGTCTTTCTTTCGCAGTAGAGAAGGCTCAGCATAGGAACGATGAACAGTGCTATGCTTACATTGAAGTTTGCAAATCTCATATAGACTATGATTATTTCAAGCAGTGCAAGTATGGCGTAGGCTGTACTTCTTGAATCCTTATCGAATTTCACAAGCAGATAATGCACACCTGCTGCAACCAGTGAAAGCACAGCGGAAATAATACAGGACTTATAGCTCATTGAGGTGAAAACGCCTGCAAGCTTCATCAGAGCACAAAGCGGTCCGACAAGTACCGAGAACAATATCGGAATACCAAGAATGTTATTAATGATCTTGGCGTTTTGTTTCAGATAGTTTTCGTAGGTGTTATTCTTTTCCTTTGTATTACCTACCTTTCAGTAAAAGAATTATATTGGTGATGATTTATTTAATATCCTTCTTGTTGAAGATATCAATAGTCAGCCTTGTAAGTACAACAACAAAGCAAGCCGAAACGATCAGTGATTTAATGATCGGCGGTTTAGAAGACAGAAGAGCATCAGGCATAAACTTAGCCAGAGAAATCTTCTCACAGAAATCAAACGGTATCTTGTGGATACCCAGATCAATAAGGTTGTAGAAGAGTGCCAGCATACCTGTACCCATCAGAACAGCAACAACAGTTGCAGCGTTCTTGGACTTAAAGCCTGTCGAGAACATGAGTATAACAGAGCTTATTGCCATATACAGGCACCAGTTCACTCCGAAGTATCCGATAGCCTTTTCCCAGCCGCTGAAATCAGGTGATCTGAAAATTATCAGCCCTGCGAACTGGAAAACTGCGGCAGTCAGCAGCAGGAACAGATTGTGGAACTCTATAGCAATAAACTTTGAGATAACTGTCTGTCCCTTTTTGGGAAGCTGTCCTGCGATGTTCTTGATATAGCCGTGTCCGAGGTCTGCGTATGAAAACCATACGATAGACAGAAGCAGCAGCATACCGTCGATCGTACCGATAGGATGAGCGATTATCGGGGCTACCTTAAAGACAGGGTTTATGGTAGCACTGCTGCTGCTCGAAAAATTCTTGGCAAGAAGATACAGTCCCTTTTCGATCGGCCCGACAGAGAGGTTAAGAAGCATCACGCATATCCAGATTACCTTGTACGATGTAGACTTGAAAAGTCTGTACATATCCATTCTAAGAACATTACCCATTATGCTCGCCTCCTGTCACGCTGAGATAGTAATCCTCGAGGGAGACATTATTGATAAAGATCTCTTTAAGAGGAATGTTGGCCTGAACGATAGCCTTTGCCATCTTATCGCTCTCGCCGAGGTGCTCGTTTACTCTGATAGTCTTGTCATTGTCCTCGGAAATATCGAT
>ONLC01000187.1 GCA_900318545.1 uncultured Eubacteriales bacterium | reverse complement strand
ATGTAGCTGATGAAAACCTCTTCCTCACGCATTTTGATGTCGTCTATAAGTACAAGCATTTTTATGTCTCCTTACGTAAAATATGCTATAATTATACACCACTATTTTACGATTGTCAATAGTTAAAAAATATACTTATATTCTATTCCACATTTTTAAGTGCCTCATCAAGAGGTATCTTCTTGGTTTTCTTAGTCAGCACGAATGCCACCGCAAAATATGATATTATACCAAGGCTCAGTACCTTCACCATAGTGATCGGCGGGCAGCTGTACTCAAGCCAGCCCGGGTATGCTGAGAACACGAACACAAACACCTTTTCAAGTATAAGGTTCATTACCGGCAGACAAATCAGCAGCGACAGCACCGTTATAATTGAGGTTGTATGTATATACAGTCTGTTTATCTCCTTGTTATTATATCCGAGAATTTTCGTCATAGAGATCGACTGTGCGTTCTTCTCAATGATTATCTTTGCCAGCAGGTAGATGATCAGCACGAACACTATTACTCCGAATATAACGAAAATCACCATCATGTCGCCCATTGACCTTGTCAGCTGACGTGAGGTTTTGGTAAGGTCGTCCTCGGTTATCGTTGAGGCTATCAGCTTTTCGTCAATATCGGTTATTTCCGAATTTGACATATACATATTATAATAGTCCGCATCATTGTCAAAGACCTTGTTGAACTGCTCTCTGTCCATAAAGATCGCAATTGTTGACGGGTAATCGAAGAAGCCGCCTACAGTAAACTTGTATTTCTTTCCTGTATACTTTTCCTGAAGCGTAATAACATCTCCGACCTCATAGCCGAACTTGTGGTTATAGGCTGTCGAGATAGTCACCTTGTCTCCGTGAGCTGCCAGCTTAATAAATCGGCTGTCGGGCTCAACTCCGTAGATACTGACGTCCTCCTGCTTGAATTTTGATTTATAGGTCTCAAGCGAGGTGATCACTGCCTTTTCAGCCTTGCTGTTTTCAGTCTCGACAGGTGTTTTCAGCACATACTGATATTTCGAGAACATACTGTCAACTATCTCGTCCTTGAAGTTATCAAGCATCGGCGAGAACACCAGTCCGAACAGGATAATAAACTCCGCAAAGAAAATACCAACAAAGATAGTAACATAGTTCGGTATGTTCTGGAAGATAACTCTCAGTCTGAAACGGGTCATAATGTTGATCTTCGTGTTCAGCTTGAAGGCTTTCTTCTTTGTTTTCTTTCCGATATCACGCCTGATGAACCTGAGAGGAGATATCCTCATCTTAGATGACAGCATAATGAAGTTGATAAGCAGCATTATCAGCAAAGGAACGATTGTAGTCAGCACAAAAGCATTCGGTGTCCACAGCACCTTATATGTCGGCAGGCTGTAGCTGTGCAGGTAGAGATCTGCAAAGAACTCCTGGAAAAACGTATATCCCAGAATGTTTCCTATAAGTGCAGCAACAAGCAGCACCACCATAGGCACTATCATATAATGCCTTACCATTTCGCCCCTTGAATATCCCGAGGCTCTGAGCGTTCCTATTACGCAGGCTTCCTTAGTAATAGTGTTGCTGATAGTTATCGAGAATACGAAAGCAAGGATAACAATAAGAGCATACAGGAAAACCGTGATAGCATTTTTATCTCCGCCGAAGTCATTTCCGGTAAAGATAATAGCTTGATTAGTATACTCTGGAACAAGGTTCGTAAGCGGACCGTTTGCAGCAAGCACCTTCATCAGGTCATTAGCTTTGTCTTTAGCTTCCTTGTCGTCAGAGGGCTTATTATCATATACCCATGAGTATACATAGTGCTCATGAACATCGCTGAGCTTTTTATAGTACTCATCAGTTACAGTACCGATACCAAACTTGTCATTATCAAACATCAGGTCTGAATTGTCACTGAACAGGGTAGAGTAGTCCGAGAATGCAACTGTACCGCAAACTGTAAGCTCGGTGTCTTTGATCTTAATTGTATCTCCGATCTCAAGCTTGTGGTTTTCACCGTAAAGCCTGTCGATGGCTATTTCTCCGTCAGCAGACGGCAGCTCTCCTGTGAGAAGGCAAAGCTTATCCACTTCATGCCTTTCTCCGAAAATACGCAGATTGCTGGTGTAATCCTCGGTGTCAAACTCCTTGTAGTAGTTATTGTATACCGTCAGCCCCTCAGCTTCGATAGTTTCCTTATCCTCAGGGGTGATCTCTTCTGCATACTCAAAGTTTCCGTCTTCAATGTTGTACTTCTCAAAGCTCTCATCGTAAGCAGCTATCAGACTGTTATCTGCAACAAGAAAACCCGATACCAGAGAAATCGTGATTATAAAAAACAGAAATATAATCAGATACTTTGAGAACTCGCCTTTAAGCTCTCTTGGCAGACGCTTGTTAAGGGGGTTACGCATTTTCTCCTCCCCCTTTACCAGTCAAGCTCTTCTACTGAGAGCTTGGTTTCGTTTATGTAGTTCTTTCTGATAACACCGTCACGAAGCTTAATTACTCTGTCAGCCATATTTTTGATAGCGTCATTGTGAGTTACCATAATTACAGTATTTCCGTACTGAGCATTCAGGTCAGAAATAAGCTTCAGTATCTCCTTGGAGGTCTTATAGTCAAGCGCTCCTGTAGGCTCATCACAGAGGAGTATATCGGGGTTTTTAACCATAGCTCTGCCAATAGCCGTTCTCTGCTGCTGACCGCCCGAGAGCTGGTTCGGCAGCTTGTGGCGGTGCTCGTATAGACCGAGTGATTTAAGAAGCTCATCGGTATTCAGAGGATTATCGCTAAGATAAGCACCTACCTCCACATTCTCCTTGATATTAAGATTGGGAATAAGGTTATACATCTGGAAGATATATCCGAGGTGCTTTCTTCTGTACTGAGTAAGAGCTTTTTCGCTCATATCAGCGGTTTTCTCACCGTTGATCGAAATATATCCGCTGTCTGCACTGTCGATACCGCCGATGATGTTCAGCAGTGTTGATTTTCCCGAGCCCGAAGGCCCGAGAAGCACACAGATCTCTCCTTTTTCTATCTGTGCATCAATTCCTTTCAGTACCTCAACACGGCCTTCGCCCTCACCAAAGCTTTTCTTTATCCCGTTTATTTCGAGAAACATAATATCTCCTGCCTTTGTTTGATTTTTGTTTTAGGTTAGAAATAGCTAACTTAATTAAAGTATAATTCCATTTGAAACAAAAGTCAAGAGAATTTTTTTTGCGAAGCTATAATTTGTAGCAATAAACAAAGTGCTTTTATTTTTACAAGCTTAAAGTGTAGATTTTTAAGACAAAAACGACCAAAGCCGTCCCATAAAGGAACGGCCCCGGCCTAGAGTAAAATTATGAAGAAGATAAGATATTGGTGTGATTAAAAGTGGAGTGCTCAGAAGGCTCTTCCGCCTTTTCCTCCCATGCCGCCTCTCATGCCGCCCATACCTCCTGTGGCATTCGAGGTAACTATCCCGTCAGTTGTAACGGTCTCGGCAACATCACCGCAGGTGATTGTGTAGGTCTCTCCGTCCTTCATATCGGGAGAGCTGAACACTACGCTCTGCCAGTTTATCTGAGGTGTATATGAAGCAATAGTATTGCCTTCGCTGTCGGTTATAGTGAGCTCTTGTCCCGAGCTTACAGATGTGCTGAGATCATGCAGCACACTGTACTGAGTTGAGCTGTCTGTGAAGCCCTCTTCCATGCCTACAGCACCGCAGGCAACCACAGTTCCGCCTGTTATAACAGCTTCACCGTTATAGTCAAGAGCTCCGTTTCCTCCGTTTGTTGAGCCGCTGACGTAAACCTCGCCTCCGTTGATGTAAAGATCACCGTTAGAGTCAAGACCGTCACCGCTTGAAACAACATTCACAACTCCGCCGTTGATAGTAAGTGCAACGCCTTCCTGTGCGGCAAACTCGTCCTTGCCCATTCTTCCGTCAGAGTTGGAGTCGCTTCCGCCGCCGCAGTTAATGCCGTCATCGTTTGCATTAACGGAAACATTACCTCCGTCGATAGTAACGGTCAGACCCTCAATGCCCTCGTGGCTCTTTCCGATGCTTATTGTGCCGTCAGTTATGCTTATATTCTCGTCAGCATGGACGGCATCGTCGCCCGAAGAAATACTTATCTCACCGCCGCTTACAGAAATGCTTCCGTCAGTGTGCAGAGAATCATCAGCCGAGTCGATAGTGATAGTACCGCCCGAAATGCTGATACCCTTTTCAGCCTTAAAGCCCTTTGCAGAGGTAGAGCTGCTGTCCTCTGATGAGGTCAGCACATAAGCATTGTCACTCACGCTGACAGCATTGGTGAATACCTCTTCGCTGCCGTCAGCTGCGGCATTTTCCATCTCAGGGGGAGTTCCCATTCCGCCGTCAGGCATTTCGGGGGGTTCTTCCATATTGCCGTTTTGGTCAAAGCCTCTTCCGCCGAAGCCGCCTCCGCCGTTGTCCATATCATTCTGCCAGTCCGTATTCGGAGTTCCGTCAGACTTCATCGAAGCGTTCTCGCTGCTTCCTCCTGTAACGGCATTTATAGCTCCGTCAGTGACGGTTATCAGCGTTTCAGCCTGAAAAGCATCGCCGTTTGAGATTATCTCAATATTACCGCCCGACACACT
>ONLC01000186.1 GCA_900318545.1 uncultured Eubacteriales bacterium | reverse complement strand
ATCTCATCCTCGGTAACGCCGAGAGCCTCGGGTGAAGTAAACAGCGAATACACATCGGGGTCAGACATCGGGCAGGAGTTTATGTCCATGCCTGTGAAGTCCTCTAAGTACTTGTACATTGTCGGGTTATCGTGACCGAGCTCATCGAGCTTTAGTATGGTATCGTGCATTGAACGGAAGTCAAAGTGCGTTGTTACCATATCAGAGTCAGCCTTATCGGCAGGGTGCTGAACAGGCGTGAAGTCGTAAACCTCATAGTCACTCGGAATAACGACCATTCCGCCCGGGTGCTGAGAGGTAGTTCTCTTTACTCCGCAGCAGCCGAGCTTCAGCCTTTCGATCTCAGCCTTAGAAACCTTCAGCGGCTTGTTCGGGTCAGCCTTTCTCTTTTCGAGATACTTCATTACAAAGCCGTAGGCTATCTTATCCTGTACAACTCCGATAGTTCCTGCCTTGAACACATGATCCTCACCGAAGAGCTCCTCTGTATATCGGTGAGCCTTTGCCTGATAGTCTCCCGAGAAGTTAAGGTCGATATCAGGTGATTTATCTCCCTCAAATCCGAGGAAGGTCTCAAACGGAATATCGTGTCCGTCACGGTGCATATCCTCACCGCACTCGGGGCATTTCTTCGGGGGCAGATCAAAGCCCGAGCCTACCGAGCCGTCAGTAATAAACTCGGAGTGGTGGCACTTTCGGCAGATATAGTGGGGCACAAGAGGGTTTACCTCGGAAATACCGGACATTGACGCTACAAACGACGAGCCTACCGAACCTCTTGAGCCTACCTGATAGCCGTTCTCATTGGAGTTTGCTACAAGCTTCTGAGAGATCATATAGAGCACGGCAAATCCATGCTTGATTATTGATGCAAGCTCTCTTTTAAGTCTGTCAAAAACGTACTGCGGGATATGCCCCTCAAAGTACTGTGATACGTCAACGTCCTCACCTACGGGCACCTCGATAGAATCGGGGTCGCAGTCGCCGTAGATAGAACAGCACTTTTTCCAGCAGATTATCTGAAGCTGATAGATAGAGCCCTCAATAAACGGTGTATATGTACCGTCAGGGAATGCCTTTAAGTCGGGGTCGCACATATCAGCTATCATATTCGTGTTTTTGACTACTACCTCAAATGCCTTGTCCTCGCCTAAGTAGGAGAACTCCTCCAGCATTTCCTGAGTTGTTTTCAGATAGAGAGGCGGCTGATGATCGCAGTCGGCAAAGCCCATAGAGTCCTGAATTACTGCTCTGTAGGCAGCATCGGTCTTGTCCATAAAGTGAACGTCACCTGTTGCACAGACAGGCTTGCCAAGCTGGTCGGCAAGCTTTACTATCGTGCGGTTGAAGTTCTGCAGCTCCTCATTGGAGTTTACTATGTTTTCACGCAGCATATAGCCGTTGTTGCCTATAGGCTGTATTTCCAGATAGTCATAGAAGTCGGCTATCTGCAAAAGGTCCTCCCAGGTCTTTGTCTTATCCATCATAGCCATAAAAAGCTCACCCTGCGAGCAGGCACTTCCGATGATAAGACCCTCACGGTGTCTTGCAAGCATGGACTTCGGAATCCTCGGTCTGCGCTTGAAGTAATCAAGGTTAGACATCGAGATCAGCTTATACAGGTTTTTAAGTCCTGTATTGTTGCGGACCAAGATTATCTGATGATAGGTAGGCTTTGAAAGCACATCGCCCTCATCAGCGAGAAGCGAATTTATCTTATCGACAGTTACTCTTATAAGAGGGTACTGCCGGGTAAGCATTTTTGCAAGCTCTATGAATATCTTCGCAAGGGTCTCGGCATCGTCACCGCCCCTGTGGTGTTTGAAGTCACCAAAGCCGAAATGCTCGGCTACTACATTGAGCTTATGCTTTTTAAGGTCGGGCAGCATTATCTGTGACATCGGCACTGTATCAAGCTGTGAATATCTCAGCTCAAAGCCGTACTTCTTAGCTGCCGCTGAGATAAAGCCCGTATCAAAGCGTGAATTATGCGCAACAAGAACAGGCTTCTCGCCGCAGAATTCAAGAAAGCGCTTTACTGCGTTTTCTTCGCTCTCGGCGCCTTTTACCATATCATCGGTGATGCCTGTAAGGTTCGAGATAAACTCGGGTATAGGCCCCTCGGGGTCTACAAGTATATCGAGCGTTTCGACTATCTCAAGGTTTCTTACCCTTGCGGCACCTATCTCGATTATCCTGTCCTTTTTGTGGTCGGTGCCTGTGGTTTCAAGGTCAAAGCATATAAACTCATCTGTAAGCTCTCTCCTGTCAACCCCGATGAATATCTTCTCATCGTTGTTGACCTCATAAGCCTCAATTCCGAGGATAAGCTTAAAGCTCTTGTCCTTTTTGCGTATGCCCCTGACAGTGGTTACAGCCTCGGGGAACGCCTGAACACAGCCGTGATCGGTGATAGCTATTGCTCTGTGACCCCAGTCGTGAGCCCTGTTCACAAGCTCTGATGCAGGAGTCATAGCGTCCTTCAGAGACATATTTGTATGGCAGTGAAGCTCTACTCTCTTCTCTTCGCAGGTGTCGGTTTCGACCTCACGCTTCACAGCCATGATAGTTTCGGGCATAAAGTAAACATTGTGGTCAAAATCGTCTTCTTCAAGGTTTCCGCTCATAAGGAGGGTCGCACCCTTTTTTATGTAGACGTCAAGCATTTTTTCAAGCACTGCTTTTTTCAGATTTTTGGAGTTTCTGTACGTCTTGGCAGAGCCCATAAGCTTTACCGCAAACGAAGATGTATAGTCCGTAACAAAGAAGGTCGCTATCAGAGAGCCGTTCTTTGTTTCTCTCGTCTCGGGCTTTGAGAACACATCTCCCCACACGATAACGCCCTGATCGCCCTCCTTTACGTCCTGCATCTTCACTACCTGTGACTCGGAGCTGAGAGGCACGCCCTTTAACACAGCAGAGTTCTCACATAGCAGCGAGAACCTTCTGAGGTCAACCGTGCAGGTGCGGAATTCCACATTCTCGGAGCTTCCTGCATTAGGTGCAGAGGCAGGCTTTTTGGCGTTTTCTATCATCTGCTTTGTTTCGGGCATGGCAGCCAGAGCCTCCTGCTTGGACTGCTCATGCTTGTCCATATCGGTTTCGAGCACGCCCTCAAACCTTATATCCGCATAGCAGGAGAACATATTCTTCACAAGCTTTGTAAAGGCAGCCTCAGCGCCTGCATTTTTAAGAAGCTCATAGCCGCCCTTTTTAAGTGTAACTACAAAGGTCTTATCCTCGAGCCTTGCCTCGGCACCGTTGAAAAAGCCGTTCACAAGAGGACATGAGCTTTTGAGAAACTTTGAAAGCTCGGGGAAATAGTCCTCTGTCAGCATATCGGGATTATACTTTATCTCCAGCCCGAACTTTTCAAGCCCGAGCACATTTCTCATATCACTTTTGAATTTCTCGGCCTGATCGTAGCTCACAAGCTCATCAAAAGCAGCCGTGACTGTGAGCTCAGTGCTGTTTTCGGCAAGCTCCAGCTTCAGTATACGGCCGTTTTCAAGCTCTCTGGGTATCAGACTTGAAAACTGCTCAAAGAGCATAATTATTGTTTGTTCCTGCATATATATCTATCCTTAAATCAAATACTGATGAATGATCTACATCTTATCTATCTCTGCGAGAAGTGCCGTAAGTGCGTCCTCCTCATTAACGGTGCAAAGCTGCTCTCCCTTTCTGAAAATGACAGCTCTGCCCTTTCCGCCTGCAATACCGATGTCGGCCTCTTTGCCCTCACCGATGCCGTTCACTATACAGCCCATAACCGCTATCTTTATATCCTTGTCAAGGTCACGGGTAGCTGCCTCGACCTTGTTTGCAAGCCCTATCAGGTCTATCTCTGTTCTTCCGCAGGTAGGACATGATACTATCTGCACGCCGCTTCCTCTGCCTATCGCTTTAAGGATATCCTTAGCGGCATAGACCTCCTTGACAGGCTCATCGGTCAGGCTTACTCTTATAGTTTCGCCTATTCCGTCACACAGCAGCGACCCTATACCCACAGATGACTTTATAATACCCATTCTCTCCGTTCCTGCCTCGGTAACGCCAAGGTGCAGAGGATACGGGCACTGCTCACGGCAAAGCCTGTAAGCCTTTATCATATTAGGCACATCTGATGACTTTATCGAGATAACAATATCCTCAAAGTCAAGCTCTTCAAGTATCCTTACGTGACCCATAGCACTCTCAACCAGAGCCTCGGGTGTGGGCGAGCCGTACTTTTCAAGCAGATCCTTTTCGAGAGAGCCGCCGTTTACGCCTATCCTTATCGGGATATGACGCCTTCTGCACTCATCGACTACTGCCTTCACCTTGTCCTTCGAGCCGATATTTCCGGGGTTTATCCTTATCTTGTCAATGCCTGCTTCGGCGGCCGCAAGTGCAAGCCTGTAATCAAAGTGAATATCCGCAACCAGCGGCACACTGATTTTCTCTTTAAGTGCAGGAATAAGCTTTACCGCCTCCATATCGGGGATAGCGGCTCTTATTATCTCACAGCCTGCCTTTTCAAGCTCAACTGCCTGCTTTACCGAGCCCTCAATATCATGGGCATGGGTGTTGAGCATTGACTGTATATAAATATGCTTTCCGTCAAACGTATAGTCTCCGAGTTTTACAGCTCTGAC
>ONLC01000046.1 GCA_900318545.1 uncultured Eubacteriales bacterium | reverse complement strand
GAAAGCAGGATTGTACCCCATAAGTCTACTATTTCTGTAATGAAGATAATGGATAAATGCCGTTTGGACTGGGGAATGAGATACCCTAATGAATAATTATATGAAAAGAGCACTCGTTTTACGAGTGCTCTTTCTATTACTCTATCGAAAGAAACTCATCAGGAACATAAGAAATGCTCTGGTTTACCGAATCCCACGAGAAGCCGTCGCCGTACATAAGGTGCTTGGACATAAGCTCATCTGTGTAATCCTTCATAGGATATACAACACAGTTATACCACATCGAATCATAGGCAACGCCCTCAAAGTGAGAGATAACAGGTATTGCCTTTACATTCTCAAAGCTTACTTCCTTGGTGTCAAAGTCAACTACTACATCAAGGTCTCCTAAAATACCTACAAGAGAATTTGCATCATACATAGTATGGAAAAAATTTCCCAGACCGTAATAGCAGAATGCCTTGCCGCCTTCGGGCTTGTCAATGTATTCGCAGGTCGATAGTGCATGAGCCTGAGTTCCGATTATAAGGTCAGCACCCCATTCAACAAGCTTCGGAGCCATGTATCTCTGCTGATCGTTTATCTCATTCTCAATCTCGGTACCAAAGTGACAGGAAACAACTACTACATCAGCCATTTCGTTTGCTTTTTCAACCTGACGCTTAATTACGTCTTCTTCTTCGAGATATACAACCTTTCCAACGTCATCATCGTCATCAAGGAAGAAGCCGTTAGTGTGTTCCATGTAGCCAAGGAACGCAAACTTAACTCCGTTTACTTCCATTGTTTTGATATCCTCGGAATCTGCCTCATTGCGGTATGCACCGTAATGAACTACAGGCTTTGAATCCCAGTAATCAAGGGAGTTTATAAGACCGTCAGCACCCTTATCAAGAACGTGGTTGTTGCTCATTGAAATAACGTTGAAGCCAAGGTCAACAACTGCATCTCCGTCTTCTGTCGGAGTAGAGAAAACCGGGTAGGTAGACGGTTCATACAAATTGTTTACAAGGGTCTCCTGGTTGAGTATAGCTACATCTGCACCCTCGATAAGTCTTCTGCAGGGCTCATAGCATTTTGTAAAATCGTAGCTTCCGTCATCTTTCTGACAGTCAACATATATATTATCATGTATCAGATTATCACCTGCACATACAAGATGAACTGTCGCAGTGCCTGTACGGTCATCCTTTGGCGCTTCGCTTTCGGCGGTACTGTCAACAGGCTTTACATCTTTTTCAGTGTTCGCTGCTTTACTCTCAGTCTTTGACTCGGTATCAGCCTGTGATGCAGATGCCTCGTGCTGTGCTTTATAGACATCATCAACATCGCCCTCGGTATTCTGTCCGCAGGAGACAAAAGAGAGACATACAGCAGCGGTTAGAATACCTGCTTTTAATCTTCTGAAATTCATTTTATAACTTCCCTTCTTATCTAAAGCTATTCAGCTGCTTGTTCAAACTGGCTTGGGTGTCTGGTAAAGAAATCTGTCCTCGGGGGAAGGAATTTAAGCTTATGTCCTGTACCGACAAAATAGGTAAGCGGCTCAAAGATAGTATCCCACGACCATATCCTGTCGTCTGTTTGCAGATAATCTCGTATCTTCTCAGTGCCCTCAGGAACCATTGGGTGAAGCAAAACTGCGGCTATTCTAATTATATAGAATATATCGGCTAGTGTCTGCTTTAACTCCTCCTCGGACTGCTCATCGGGCTTTAGATTTTTTGACATATACTTGCTGGCGTTTCTTATATAGCTGTCAAGTACATAGGTACACTGATGGAATGCAAACTTCGACATATGACGCTCATAATCTAGCACAGCCTTTTTAGCATCTGCTTTTATCTGCTCGGAGGGCTCATTATCAGGTAAAATACCGTCAAGCTTATTCTGAAGTGTGTAGAAAGCAGTTCTGATGATCCTGTTATACACATTTGACAGGAGCAGACCGTCCTTAACCACAGGATCTGAATCCTCGGGCTTTGCATCAGGATTATAGGGCTTTGGCATAAAGCTTACAGAACGCTGTCCGAGCCCGAGTCCAAGCCAGTGCATTCTGAGCTGTTCTGCTGTATAGTGATTAAGAAGATCATCAGCCATAGGCGGTTTTACTGAACCTGAGCTTGATGCTTTCTTATCGAGAAACAGAATATGATGGTTTGCAACTATCAAAGGAAGCTGCAGCTCTCCGTCAGCAGGACTTGCGGTTTTGGTTTTACTATCCTGCTGAGCTATCCACATAGCAGGCTCAGCAATACCGTAGAAATAAATATTGTCCTGACCTATGAACTGATATACCTGTGACTCCTTGCTGCACCAGTAATTCTTCCATTCAGAGCGGTCTCTTCCCTGCTCTTCAAGATAGGTCTGAGTAAATGATATAGGTGCCCAGAGTGATTCAGGCCATACCCAGACTGTCAGAGCATCTCCGTCATTCTCAAAGTCAGGTGCAGGTACGCCCCATTCGATATTACCTGTCAGACGGAACGGAACAAGCTTCTTTCCTGTTCTGTATCTGATGCCGTTATCTGTAAGAACTCTGCAGGATTCCTCGCAGTCAGAAAGCTTTGTAAAAGCAATCGTAAATGAAGGCTTTTTGGGCTCTTCAAGATATTCATGCTCGGGTAGCTTGTCCTTTATTTCAAGATATTTTTCCTCAAACTCACGCTTTACATAGATAACAGGCGGTTTCAGGAACTCAGAGATCGTTTTCCATACAACAGGTCTTATATCTTTTCTTTTCTGAAGCTCAGCTACCCAGTCTTTGAGAAGCTCTTCATAATCACAGAGCTTAAAGTACCAGTTATTAACGGGCTTCATAGTTGGCTTTTCACCTGTAAGTGTGCTGACAGGGTCTATAAGGTTCTCAGGCATATACTGGTGACCGAGATCGCACTCGTCTGCATAACCCTTCTCGGAATTACAGCCCTCAACGGGACATTTGCCTATTACCTGTCTGCCGTTAAGGAAAACCCCTGCCTTTTCGTCAAAGAACTGCATTGTAGTTATTTTTTCAAGCTGGCCCTTTTTATATAAGGAATTAAGAAACCAGTCTGTTACATCAGCGTGTATCTTTTTAGATCTGCCAAGACCCGATGCCGCAAATAAATCGGGTGCTATGCTGTAATCATCAAGAGTTTTTGCCTGCTTGTCATGATTTGACTGTACAAAATCCTCAAGGGAGCCTTCAAACTCACCTGCTTCGACCTTTTTTCTCCAGCCCTCGGCTATAGGCGAACCGTAGCAGTCAGTACCCGTTACAAAAATCACATTCTCTTTGCCTATTCTGTCACGGAGAAACCTTGCGTAAGTGTCAGCAAAGACCATCATTCCGCCGACATGACCAAAGTGAAGCTCTTTGTTTCCGTAAGGCATACCTGCCGTAACAACAGCCCTTTTCGGAAAAACAGGTCTTGGTATCTCAAAATTGCATTTGTCTTTATTTTTATCTCCCATACTATCACCTTTCATTAAGACATATAGTGTTATCTCAGGATAAATTCCAAATTATTATACCACATTTTGCAGCAAAATTCAAGTAGCAGAGCACGCTTTTGTTATTAATTTGTGTAAATACTTAAAAAGCATAGGACTTAACAAGTGTTTTTCGTTCTATTTTTAAGGATTAGATATTGACTTTCATCTTATCTGTGTTATAATATAAAAAATCAAGGAGGTTCACTATGAATATAGAACTTATTTCAAAGAAAAACTCAGCTAAAAGCAAAATGAATTGTCATGAAAGCTTTGAGGCTGTTCACATCAATACTTTGCCTAAAAGGAACTACTATGTGCCGTTTTCAGATAATGAGAACTGCTTTGATGAACGTGAGAAGTCATCAAGGTTTGAGCTTCTGAACGGTGAATGGTCATTCAAGTATTACGAGAGCATCATCGACCTTGAAGACGACTTCCCTTCTGTTGTGTCTGATAAAACTATACCTGTGCCCTCAAACTGGCAGCTTCACGGATATGATAAGGCACAGTATACAAATGTAAACTATCCTATTCCCTTTGACCCGCCCTTTGTTCCCGATGATATTCCTGTAGGTGTTTATAAAAGAAAGTTCGCATACAAGGCTGACGGTATGAAACGTATCCTCTGCTTTGAGGGTGCTGACAGCTGCATCTATTTGTATGTAAACGGTCAGTTTGCAGGCTTTACCTGCGTATCTCACGCTTTATCGGAGTTTGAAATCACGGAGCTTCTTCACGATGGTGAGAATGAGATCTGTGCAGCTGTGCTCAAATGGTGTACAGGAACATATCTTGAAGACCAGGATAAAATAAGGCTTTCGGGAATTTTCAGAGATGTTTATGTACTCAGCAGACCACAGCAGCATATAGAAAGCTATACTGTCACCGCTGATATGAATGGCTCCTTCACACTGGATTGCGGTCTCGATAACGCCGAGATCAAGCTTTGCTATAAAGGAAAAACTATGGCAGAGGGTAAAACTCAAGATGGTGTATTCAAGGCTGATATTGCAGATGTTAAACTCTGGAGCGCTGAAAAGCCTGAGCTTTATGAGCTTGAGATTTCCTATAACGGTGAAAAGATAGGTGAACGTATCGGCTTCAGAAGTGTATATATTGAAAGCGGTAAGCTTATGCTTAATGCAAAAGCAATAAAGCTTTTTGGAGTGAACCGTCACGACAGCTATGCTGAAACAGGCTACTGCTGCACAGTTGAACAAATGAAGCAGGACCTCATTCTTATGAAGCGTCATAATATCAATGCGATAAGAACTTCGCATTACCCGAATGCTCCCCTGTTTTATAAGCTTTGCGATGAGCTGGGCTTCTATGTTATCAACGAGTGCGACCTTGAAACTCATGGCTGCGTAAATGTATTTCAGAACCTCGAATGGTCGAAGCCCGAAAACTATAACGGAATAGCTTTGATCGCTCAGGACACAAGGTTCAGAAGTGCAATACTTGACCGTGAGGAGCTTCTTGTAAAGCGTGATATAAACAGACCTAGTGTTATTATCTGGTCGCTCGGAAATGAGAGCGGCTACGGTGAGAACCTCAGGGCTGCTGCGAAGCTTGTAAAAGAACTTGACAGCACAAGGCCTGTCCATTATGAGAGCACACACAAGCTTAATGAAACCTCTGATGATGTGCTTGATTTTGTTTCTGAGATGTATCCGCCTATCAATGCAATAAAGGGATATCTGTCTGACCCTGGAAATAAGCGTCCATATATTCTCTGCGAGTATTGTCATGCAATGGGCAACGGTCCGGGAGACTTGGAGGATTATATGCAGCTTTTCCTGAGCGAGGAAAGGCTCTGCGGCGGACTTGTCTGGGAGTGGTGCGACCACAGTGTGATTATTGGTGAGACCGCTGACGGAAAACCCAAATACGGCTATGGCGGAGACTACGGAGAGCTTCACAATGACGGGAATTTCTGTATGGACGGACTTATTTATCCAGACAGAACACCGCATACAGGGCTTTTTGAAGTAAAGCAGGTATACAGGCCTGTAAGGTGTGAGAAGATCGGAGATAAAACATTCAGACTGAGTAATCTTCTGAAATTCACAAATGCAGGCGAGATACTGAATGGCCGATATGAGATCACCTATGATGGCGGAAATGGCGTATCAAAAGAGTTCGAACTTGATGTCAAGCCTGACAGCTTTATAGATATAATTGTTGATGCTGACCTCCCTGAAACTGATAATACCTTGTATATAAGGTTTATATTCACAGCTAAGCAATCGTCAGTCTTTTATGAAAAGGGTTTTGATGTTTGCTTCGAGCAGCTTGTTCTGAGAGAGGGTTCAAAATCCAAGAGTAATGCAAAGCATCAAAGCCTGAAATGCCATAACGAAACAATGTATATTACTGTAGAAGCAGGCGATGCAACCTACAGATTTTCTAAGCGTACAGGCTTTATTGACAGAATTGAAAAATCGGGTACAGTAGTTACAAGTGAGCCTGTAAAATACAATTTTTTCAGAGCACCGACCGATAATGACACTATGAAGGGCGACTGGTACAGGCTGTTTATGAATGACTACACCGTTAAAGTGTACTCTGTTATGCTTCAGGAGGATAATGAGCAGTCATCAGTCATTGTTAAGCAGGCATTTGGTAAGAGTATATTTGAACCCTTTGCAAAGGTAAATACAGTGTATAGCTTTGATAAAAATGGTGTTTTAACTGTTTCAGCTGATCTGGAAACAAGTGAAAAGCTTACCCTTCTTCCACGGTTCGGACTCAGAATGTTTGTAGATAAGTGCTTTGACAAAGTTACGTACTTCGGATATGGACCGAATGAAAGCTATATAGATAAGCATCATTCTTCCTACAAGGGTAATTTCTCTTCAATGATACCCGATATGTATGAGAATTACATAAGACCGCAGGAAAACTCCTCTCACTTTGGCTGCGATAATATGACTGTATATTCAGATAAAGCCGCTGTAAGGTTTAGCTCAGACAGCACATTCTCATTCAATGCATCTGAGTATACTCAGGAGGAGCTTTCTTGTAAAGCACATAACTACGAGCTGAAAAAACACAAAAAGAACATTATCTGTGTTGACTTTATGATGGCAGGAGTCGGGTCACATTCGTGCGGACCTGAGCTTGATGAAAAATACAGGATCCCGCTTCCAAACTATCATGGAGAAATAAAGATCGAAGTAATATAAGAGTTTGACCGACAGAAAACAACTGTCGGTCATTTTTTTTGAAAAAGGTATTGACAAGCGTGTGTATATAGTGTATAATGTGTATATCGAATATATACATTCAAGGTGATCACATGGATATTATTATTTCAAACCAGTCAAATGAGCCTATCTATGAACAGATAGTTTCACAGGTAAAGGCTCAGATACTGAACGGACAGCTCAAGGAGGGGGACGCCCTTCCTTCAATGAGAGGTCTTGCTCAGGCACTCAGAATAAGTGTTATAACAACAAAGCGTGCTTATGAAGAGCTTGAACGCAGTGGTTTTATAGAATCGTTCACAGGAAAAGGCAGCTTTGTTAAGAAACAGAACAAAGATTTCGTGCATGAGGAATTTCTCAGACAGGCTGAAGAGCATATTTCCACGGCTTGCGACATAGCTAAAACAGGCGGTATCAGTGCCGAAGAGCTGCACGAAATGATAGACATGATCTATGGAGGCGATAGCAATGGCTGAATACGAGAATGCGATCGAAATCAAAAAAATAACAAAAAAATACGACGGCTTTACACTTGATGATTTGTCTTTTAATGTGCCTAAAGGCAGCATTATGGGCTTTGTCGGACAGAATGGTGCAGGTAAATCTACCACAATTAACACTATACTTAATATTATCAAGCCGGATGAGGGAGAGATAAAGATATTCGGACTTGACCATATTAAAGACGAGATTGAGATAAAAAAGAGTATCTCAGCGGTTTTTGACGAGCTTCCCTTCCACGAGGAGCTTAATGCAAAACAGCTGAACGCAGTCCTCGGGAATTTTTTTCCACAGTGGAGCAAGGAAACATTTCAAAGCTATCTTGATAAGTTTGCACTTCCATCTAAAAAGAAATTCGCCAAATTCTCAAAGGGAATGAAAATGAAGGTGCAGATAGCTGCGGCACTTTCTCACAATGCAAAGCTGCTTATTATGGACGAAGCAACCACAGGTCTTGACCCTGTAGTGAGAAATGAGATACTGGATATCTTCCTTGAGTATTTACAGGATGAAGACCATTCTATCCTTATGTCCTCGCATATAACATCAGACCTTGAAAAGATAGCTGACAGCGTTACCTTCATTGACAAGGGCAAGCTTCTTCTGACAGGCTATAAAGATGATATACTTGCCGTTCACGGGCTTATCAAGTGTTCAAAAAGCGATTATGCAGAGCTTGACAAGAATGACATTATTAGTGCGAGAATAAATGATTACAGTGTTGAAGCTCTCGTAAATGATAAAGAAAAGTGCCTTAAAAAGTACTCAGGTGCAGTTATTGACCCGACAACTCTTGAAGAGATAATGCTTTATTATGTAAACAGAGAGAAAAAGGAGTGGAGCTGATGAAAGGCTTAATGCTTAAAGAACTGTATCTTTCAAAGAAGGCTGTAATCATTGGGCTTATTACTTATTGTATCACTTTTGTAATGTTTGTTCTGGTGAAGCTGTCCATACTTTACGGAAATATAGGCAAGCTTTCTGAAAAAACGATAAATATAGTTGAAAAAGATATGTACTATATAATGCCCCTGAGTCTCGCTTTTATACTCTATGTCACTGTTATGACAAATAACACCAAAAGTGACGAGATCAGCAAATGGAGAAGATATACCTATACTTTACCTCTTAGCGAAAAGCAGATCATAGGCTCGTCATACATTTACAATGCTTTTGGGTTTGCATCGGCTACAGTTATAAATTTTATAGTTTATTTTATAGCTCTTGCGTTATATGGCATAAAATTTGATTACTGGATGCTGTTTATCATTCTTGGAATAGGAGCGTTAGCTTTTATAATTCTCTGCTTGAACAAGTATTTTACTATCTTATTAAAGGGTGATACTAAAAAAGCGACTGCTATTCTATTCTGTATCTATATGGGATTGTATTTTGGGATAGCTTTTGGTTTTTCTATGTATCTCGATCACTTTCTGGAAAGCAGAGGCTATAAGCTTGATGATAACGGTGAATGGCCTGAAAAGGCAACCGCAGAGCTTAACTTACATCTGGTCAAGATAGGAGATACTGTTAAAAATAATCTGTGGTGGTCGGTTCCGCTTATTCTTGTTTCACTTGGAGTTTTGCTGTATTTTCTTAGTGTAAAGGCTCTGAAAAGGAGGGAGAAATAATGCTTGGTTTTCTTTATAAAGATCTCATCACTAACAAGGCTAATCTCCTTACGCTGCTTTTGGTGCTTATATTTATGAATGGCATGGTATTTATGATCTTTGTAGGTGATAACCCGGAAGCAACTATTTCGGGAATGGGGATATTATTCAAGATAATGATATTTTCATTTTCTGCTTTTTCGTTTTTTATCAGCGGAGCTATGTCATCGAACTATTTCAAAACCGATGAACGCAAAAAGTGGGGATACTATGTTGTTTCAACTCCAAGAGGAGCTGTTAAGCAGATCGTATCAAAGTACGTACTTGTGCTGATCGTGGCCGGCGTTACCTATGTTATCCCGCTTATAGTAAATATAATTGTCAGAAAAGCATTTCCTGAGTATGATATACCGAATGTCTCTGGTGTGATACTGATTTTCCTGTTTATAATGCTGTTTCTCAGGGCTATAGAAACACCGTTTATTGTCGGCTTAGGTCAGAAAGCAGGTGAAAAGGTAAAGGCTGCAATAATGATCGGCTTTTTCCTGTTTGCATTGATCTATATGATGTTTGCTGATATCAGCTGGATGGGAAGCTCAGATCAGGTAATCGAAAAGATATTTGAAATGATTAATAAAATACGCTTTACAGACTTCATAAATACTTGGGGCGGAAGACTTGTGCTTATGTCGATACCCCTGTATATGCTTTCCTGTTTTATTAGCATAAAGGTATACAACTATGGGATAGAGAGAATTGAAAAATAAAACTGAAAAACCGGACAGCCTTATGACTGTCCGGTCGTTTTGTTTATGAGTTCGGGAAAGCTTCTTTTTCTGCGGGGAAAGTTAAATTCAGAATACATTTCTAATAAAAAACGTGTATTCACACAAAAAAGCTCTCACAGCCGAAACTGTGAGAGCTCTCTTTGTTATTAGCTATATCTCTGTCTGAGATTACTTAGACTCTGCGATAGCAGCCTGAGCAGCAGCCAGTCTTGCGATAGGCACTCTGAAAGGCGAGCAAGATACATAGTCAAGTCCTATCTTGTGGCAGAACTCAACAGATGTAGGATCTCCGCCATGCTCACCGCAGATTCCGCAGTGGAGTGAAGGATTAACAGGCTTACCAAGCTTGATAGCCATCTCCATCAGCTTACCAACACCGGCCTGGTCAAGCTTTGCGAACGGATCATTCTCAAAGATCTTCTTGTCATAGTATGCAGACAGGAACTTGCCTGCATCATCTCTGGAGAAGCCGTAAGTCATCTGTGTAAGGTCGTTAGTACCGAAGCAGAAGAAGTCAGCATTTGCAGCGATCTCATCAGCTGTAAGAGCAGCTCTCGGGATCTCGATCATTGTACCAACCTCGTACTTGAGATCAACGCCAGCCTCAGCTATAACAGCGTCAGCAGCCTCAACTACTACCTTCTTAACGAACTTAAGCTCCTTAACATCGCCAACCAGCGGGATCATGATCTCAGGCTTAACGTTCCAGTCAGCGTGTGCCTTCTGAACATTGATAGCAGCCTTGATTACAGCTCTGGTCTGCATTGCAGCGATCTCAGGATATGTAACTGCAAGACGGCAGCCACGATGACCCATCATCGGGTTGAACTCATGCAGGCTGTCTATGATAGCCTTGATAGCCTCAACAGACTTGCCCTGTGCATCAGCAAGAGCCTTGATGTCAGCTTCCTCAGTAGGAACAAACTCGTGAAGCGGAGGATCGAGGAATCTGATTGTAACAGGGTTGCCCTCGAGAGCCTCATAAAGAGCCTCGAAGTCGCTCTGCTGCATAGGCTCGATCTTAGCAAGAGCTGCCTCTCTCTCCTCAACAGTGTCAGCACAGATCATCTCTCTGAATGCAGCGATTCTGTCAGGATCAAAGAACATGTGCTCTGTACGGCAAAGTCCGATTCCCTCAGCGCCGAGCTCTCTAGCCTTCTTAGCGTCAGCAGGAGTATCAGCGTTTGTTCTTACCTTAAGTGTTCTGTACTTGTCAGCCCACTCCATAATTCTTCCGAACTCACCTGCGATCTGAGCGTCTACAGTAGGAATGATCTCTCCGTAGATGTTACCTGTTGTACCATCAATAGAGATGTAGTCACCCTCTGTATAGGTCTTTCCGCCGAGCTCGAACTTCTTGTTAGCCTCGTCCATCTTGATGTCGCCGCAGCCGGATACGCAGCACTCGCCCATACCTCTAGCAACAACGGCAGCGTGAGATGTCATACCGCCTCTAACTGTCAGGATACCCTGAGCAGCCTTCATACCTGTGATATCTTCAGGAGAAGTTTCCAGTCTTACCAGAACTACCTTCTCACCCTTCTCAGCCCAAGCAACAGCGTCATCAGCAGTGAATACTACCTTACCGCAAGCAGCTCCGGG
>ONLC01000183.1 GCA_900318545.1 uncultured Eubacteriales bacterium | reverse complement strand
GACCATAACATTTGCCATTTTTATACCTCAGATACAGCGATCAGAACAATCCGTAGATGTTGCCCTCGTTATCACAGTCGATGCTGTTGGCCGCAGGCTTCTTCGGAAGTCCTGGCATAGTGAGAATATCTCCTGTGTAAACTACTACAAAGCCTGCACCTGCGGATACCTTCATATCTCTTACTGTGATGTTAAAGCCCTCGGGCTTGCCGAGCTTTGCAGGGTCATCAGACAGCGAATACTGCGTCTTTGCAACACATACGGGTATCTTGTCAAAGCCCAGCTTTTCGATCTCGGCAAGCGCCTTTTCAGCCTGCGATGTGTATGTAACGCCGTCTGCTCTGTAGATCTCCTTTGCGATGATGTCGAGCTTCTCCTTTATCGGCAGCTTCTCATCATAAAGCGGAGCGTAATTGCTCTCGCAGTTATCTATCGTAGCCACTACCTTGTTTGCAAGGTCGATACCGCCCTCAGAGCCCTTTGCAAATATCTCAGCAAGAGATACCTCAGCGCCCATCTCAGCGCAGACTCTCTTGATGACCTCGATCTCAGCCTCTGTGTCAGAGGCAAAGCGGTTGATAGCTACTACTACGGGCACGCCGAACTTTCTCATATTCTCGATGTGAGTTCTGAGGTTTACAATGCCCTTTTCAAGTGCAGGCACGTTCTCCTCGGTAAGCTCTGCTCTGGGCACACCGCCGTTGTATTTGAGAGCTCTGATAGTTGCAACAAGCACAACGCAGGAGGGCTTAAGCCCTGCAAAACGGCACTTTATGTCCATAAACTTTTCGGCACCAAGGTCAGAACCGAAGCCGGCCTCGGTAACTGTGTAGTCGGATACCTTAAGTGCAAGCTTTGTAGCCCTTACAGAGTTGCAGCCGTGAGCGATATTCGCAAAAGGACCGCCGTGAATAAAGGCAGGGTTATTTTCAAGTGTCTGAACGAGGTTAGGCTTCAGAGCGTCTTTCAGAAGTGCTGTCATAGCACCGCAGCCGCCCAGCTGACCTGCATAAACAGGCTTGCCGTCAAGATCATAGCCTACAAGTATGCGCTCCAGCCTCTTCTTGAGGTCTGCAAGGTCGCTTGCAAGGCAGAGTATAGCCATTATCTCGGAGGCGACCGTTATCTGGAAGCCGTCCTCACGGGGAACTCCGTTTGCCTTTGAGCCAAGACCTATGACCACCTGTCTGAGAGCTCTGTCGTTCATGTCCATACATCTCTTGAAGAGAATGCGTCTCTGGTCTATCCTGAGCTCATTTCCCTGCTGCAGATGATTGTCTATCAGCGCACAGAGAAGATTGTTAGCCGCAGTAATAGCGTGCATATCTCCCGTGAAGTGCAGGTTTATGTCCTCCATAGGCACTACCTGAGCATATCCGCCGCCTGCTGCTCCGCCCTTGATGCCGAACACAGGTCCGAGCGAAGGCTCTCTGAGTGCAAGAGCAGTCTTTTTGCCTATCTTGTTAAGGCTCTCCGCAAGGCCTACGGAAATTGTGGTTTTGCCCTCGCCTGCGGGGGTCGGGTTTATTGCAGTAACAAGGATAAGCTTTCCGTCGGGGTTGTCCTTTACTCTCTCGAAAACGCTCTCCGACAGCTTTGCCTTGTAGTGGCCGTAGGGCTCAAGCTCGTCCTCCGAAATGCCGAGCTTTGCAGCGATCTCGGTGATCCTCTTCATTTTTGCCTGTTTTGCAATTTCAATATCCGATAGCATGGTAAAAACTCCTTTTCATAATGCTTCGCCTCTCACGGGCGGTATCTGTCTTATAGTATAGCATACCTTATTAGAAATTGCAAGAAGGCCGCACAGGAAAGTTTTGAGCATTTTGATGAAGAAAAGAGCTTTGATTTGTGCAAATTTACAAAAAATTAAGAAATTACAATTTGTAACCAAAAATCCCCTCAATACAGCGTTTAGAGTCCTGTGAGAGCCCCGAAAATGCGGATATTAACAGTTTATTCACACACTGAGGGGTAAAATGTGTTACAATTTGTTATATCTAAAGACCGAGCAGAGGTGTGCAGAGAATTGGAAAAAGTTTTTTGCGTATTTTTGCTATAAAACACTTGCAAAAGTTCTGATTTTTTGTTATAATGACTCTATACGGACTTTTGACTGAAAAACAGTCAGAGGATAGGGTCAAAACGGTGCCGCAGTGATCGGCACAGGACAGAAAATTTTGCAGGTAAGAGGGGAAAGAATATGTCAAACAGATTATTTCAGAGCGTAGTTCATCAGATGCGTGACACTATTGATTGCGTTATCGGAGTTATTGATGAGAATGCCACTATAATTGCGTGCTCAGAGCTTTCGCAGGTAGGCATCACCAATGAGTTCGTATCTCTCGATCTCGGCGATACGCATGACATCTTCGTTCGTGACGGCTACACATACAAGCCGTTCGGTGCACACATGAAGCCCGACTATGCTGTTTTCGTTGAGGGAACAGACGAGGTCGCAGCAAAGTATGCAAGTATTCTCGCTATAACCCTTTCGAGCATAAAGCAGTATTATGACGAAAAATATGACAGAAACAACTTCATCAAGAATGTTATACTTGATAACGTTCTGCCGGGTGATATCCATGTAAAGGCAAGGGAGCTGCATTTTAGCTCTGATATTTCGAGAGTTGTTCTGCTTATCAGGATAGTTTCTGCCAATGACGTTTCAGCTTATGACGTTATACAGAACCTCTTCCCGGACAAGAACAAGGATTTCGTTTTCAATATCACCGAGAGTGACATTGTGCTTGTCAAGGAGGTTTCAAGCGGTATCGAGTCGAAGGATCTCGAAAAGCTTGCAAGGTCTATTTCGGATACGCTGTCGAGCGAGTTCTATACCAGAGTTAATGTCGGTATCGGAACCGTAGTTGAGGGCGTCAAGGATCTGGCAAGAAGCTTCAAGGAGGCTCAGATCTCTCTTGAGGTCGGAAAGGTGTTTGATACTGACAAGAACATCGTGTCCTACGATGACCTCGGTATTGCAAGGCTTATTTACCACCTGCCGACAACCCTCTGCGAGACCTTCCTTAAAGAAGTGTTCAAGAAGGGCTCTATCGAGTCTCTCGACCATGAGACCCTCTTCACAATACAGAAGTTCTTTGAAAACAACCTGAACGTTTCCGAGACTTCAAGAAAGCTGTTCGTACACAGAAATACTCTTGTGTACAGACTTGAAAAAATCAAGAAGCTCACAGGCCTCGACCTGAGAGAATTTGACCATGCGATCATCTTCAAGATCGCCCTGATGGTAAAGAAGTACCTTTCAGCTAACCCGGTCAAGTTCTGATCTCGTACCGTGAGCACGGTGTCAGCAGGCTGACACCCTAAATCACTAAGGCGGTGTAAATTTTGGTAGAGTTTAAGGACGTATCCGTTACCTATTCAAGCGGTGTGGATGCTCTGAACAAAGTTAATCTGAAGATCAATGACGGTGATTTTGCATTCGTTGTCGGTGCCTCGGGTGCCGGCAAGAGCACGCTTATCAAGCTTGTGCTTAAAGAGATAGACGCTACGAGCGGTACTGTATTGGTCAACGGATTCAATTTAAGAAAACTGAGAAGAAGAAAGATCCCGAAGCTTCGCCGTACCATCGGTGTGGTATTTCAGGACTTCAGACTTATCCCGACAATGACTGTTTATGAGAACGTAGCTTTCGTTCTGAGAGTTATTGATGCTCCCTCAAAGTATATCAGGAGCAGAGTTCCCTATGTTATCAGTCTGGTCGGACTTTCGGATAAGGCAAAGGCTTATCCTACTGAGCTTTCAGGCGGTGAGCAGCAGCGTGTCGCACTGGCGAGAGCACTCGTCAATGACCCTAAGCTTATTATCGCTGACGAGCCTACGGGTAATATCGACCCCGCCCTTTCCTATGAGATAGTTGAGCTCCTGAAGGGCATCAACGAGTGCGGAACTACGATACTTATGGTAACTCATGAGCACGATCTGGTACGCTATTTCGGAGGAAGGATCATTAACATCAACAAGGGCACTATCGCCTTTGATGAGGTGGTGGAGGGCTCAAATGAAAGTAAGTAGCTTCAGATACCTCGTTAATCAGGGCTTTAAGGGCATTTGGAGAAACAGAATGATGACCTTTGCATCGTTCTGTATTCTGCTGGTTTCTCTGCTTATGGTCGGTGTGGCCGTATTGCTGGAGCTTAACCTTACCCGTATTATCGGAGGAATAGAGGATAAGAGTGAGGTCGTTGTCGTTATAAAGGACGGCACAAGTCAGGCTGATATGGATCAGCTCGAGAAGGACCTCAAGGCAGCCGGAAATATAAACACTGTTTCCTTCTATTCAAAAGAGGCTGCATGGAAGAATATGATGAAGGACATGAGCGATGAGGAGAGAGACCTCTTCGATTATGCTGACGATAACCCCCTGCCCGATACCTTCAAGGTTACGGTAAAGGATATTCAGAAGATGGGCGAAACGACCACTCTGATCGAGACTCTCCCGAATGTTGAGTCTACTCAGTCACCGACTGAGTTTGCTGACTTCCTTATCAGCATGAGAAGAGTGCTCACGATAGTCGGCTTTGCTGTTATCGCTGCCCTCGTAATAGTTTCTCTTGTCATTATTTCAAATACGACAAGAGCAAGCGTTTTCTCCAGACGTAAAGAGATAAATATTATGAAGTACGTCGGAGCTACAAACTCCTTTATAAGAATACCCTTCTTCGTTGAGGGTATGATCGTCGGAGTGCTTGCTGCTGTGGCTGCACTGTTCCTGACAAAGTTTGCTTATGAGGGCGTTTACAATGTATTTAACAACGATTTCGGA
>ONLC01000072.1 GCA_900318545.1 uncultured Eubacteriales bacterium | reverse complement strand
ACAAGCCTTGATTCGGTATATGTTGTTGTTGAAGAATACCCATTCAGATAATACTGCGGATATGTGCATATATTATTGACAACCCTGTTATAGTCGTTTGTTTCGCCCTCGCCAACAACCGCATCCTTATCACAAAGCATTGTTGCGGCTGAGGCTGAATTATATACTAATGTATCCAATGTGATAGGCCATATCCAGTGGATTTCTACCTCGTAAGCATCGTTCGTTCCGTCACCATCAGTGTCTGCATCATAAGAGCCATTTAATTCAAAATATCTTGTGAAAGTCCTTTTGCCATCTGACCCTGTAGGAATCAATCCGCTGTAAAAATGTGTTGTAGAATCTTGATGTTCAAACAAAAGAACGTGCCCATTCAGAAAGCAGGCCGGACGTCCTGCCGCTGACGAGAGTGCCACCATTGTAACTGTTGTCTGTCCGCCCGCAGTTGTGGTTTGTGCTCTGTAACCGATTGTCTGAAAAGAGAAACTAACTGTCACATCTTCATAGGGCTTTATATAAAATTTAATAGTTCCACTGCTTCCAGGCTCTATTCCAAGTGTCCCATCATCGTTTCCGGAAGCGGAGTAATTGTTTATATTTGAACTGCTGTCAACCAGCCATATATCGTATCCTTCGGTTTCATTTTCTCTGATGGCACTGTGATAAGGATTGTAGTAAACACCGTTTTTATTTGTATTATCATTGCTCAAGGTTATCAAATCAAAGCTTCTACCCCTTGATTTTATCGACATCCCCCCACTGCTTACTTCCCTATTCATCGTAAACCACGCAATAGTTGCAAAGATCAGAATGATAACAGTAAGCACCATCAAGGAGCCGAACTTGACAACCTGCTTTTTACGCATTGTCTCCTTTTTTTTGACCGCTGCTACCTGCTGCTGTGCATGAACCTCAGCCTCCTGCATCAGCTTTTCAGATGCCTTAACCTGATCATCAGTTTTACTCATGGTGCTCACCTCTTTCCTATGCTTATTCCGTCAAAAGGGTATAGTATACCTATAGCGTATAATTATCCTTTATAAGTATATCATATTAACGGAATATTTTCAATTCGCATTATTGACAAATATATACAAAGCGGCTTGTGAATTATAGGGATTAGTTTGTAGTTTTAACACATATATATTTCGTGAACATTTTCATTGTTCCTTGCACACTCTCTCACAATAATCATATTACACACGGTTGTTGATAATGTGACGGTTTTCCGAAAGGTTTATGCAAATAAAAAAGAGCCGATTTCTCGGCTCCTTTTATTATGCTGTGAAAGCTCTTTTTATGAATTAAAGGTCTTCTTCTCAGCCAGATAGTAGCTGTACATTCCCTTTCCGAGGGTCTTATATGCAGCTGATGCCTGCTCGGTCAGAAGCTTTGCATAAGAAAGCACGCTTGCTTTGAGCACTAAAGGCGTCTCTACGCCTTTCTTAGTCAGCTTAACCTCGTACTCTTTATCATAATTCTTGCCCTGAATTTTTTCTACCTCAACGTACCAGTTAGCAGACGAGGCCGCACCGTTTGCACTCTTTGCCTCGACCTGTTCTCCGTTGACAGTTACCGTGTACTCACTGAAATCTACAGGCTTGCTGTTATCGGGAGAGTCATATCCCAGACCGATCTGAACCGCGTTGCCGTAGTCGATAAGAGCCTTTGCAAGCTCATGGTATTTTGCCTGATCGGATATCGAGAGCATAGCCTTTGCAGCATCAGTTTTTCCTTCAAGGCCCATATCCTCGATCGTCAGAGTCTTACCTGTGTATTCTCCGCTGGTGTTATTGAAGGTAAAGTCACCTGCCGACGGGAGCTCGCCCTTGACAATCATTTTTTAATACCGTTCATTCTTTATTATTTGATATTTAAGTATAAGACCTCTTTCTTATGCCTTGACAAGACCTCGCAAAAGTAGTATAATGAATAAAACATGACTGAAAGGTGCTGATTTTATGCAATATTCATCTAAGCGTTCATTCTGGAAGCTTCTCGGAGCACTGCTCCTTGTTATAATGTCCACAGCCTTCCTTGTATATAAATATTATGAGGAGAAAGCCTACTACGATCAGTGGAAGGATTATGAGGACTGCGGAGTGCAGTAAAATGAATACAAACGCCGGCCTTCGGGTCGGCATTTTTGTTCTATAAGCCTGTCCGACCGCATATACTGTATCAAAAAGGAAGGACAGAAAAAATGCATAATACAAAGCTTATACAAGCCCTTGCAGTAATTACTGCCTGTGCTGTGACAACAGGAGCAGTCTTAGCGTATATGAGGGTCGCAGACAAGCTCCGCCCTGTTGCCGAGGCTGCCGCAAGGCTCTCGGCAGGCAGATACGAAACCAAAGACACAAGCTCAGCCCTGGCTCAGCTCTCGCACGAAACCGCCAACATCGACTACTGCTGGGACGAGCAGGGCTATGTTTTCACTCTTGACTCCCCAGCCGAGTCCACTCCCGAGCCTGATGACAGCACTGAGGAAAACCTTATCTCCTGCGAGTTTCCAAGCCCCGAGCCCTCTGAGGAAAGCCTGAAAGCGATCCCCTATAAGAACGGTTCTGACAATGACGGTGAGATAGTCGAGTACTTTTTCACGGGCTATTCAGGCGAGGGCTACCTCGACCTTGACAGCGGAGGGCAGGTCAAAAACTGCACCGATATCCCGAACGATGAGCTCTATTCGGAAAGTCAGCTCCCGCCCGATTTTATCCTCAAAAAAACAAGCGAAGAGCCTCAGATTCTTATCTACCACACCCACACGACCGAAAGCTTTGAAACAGAGGAAAAGTCAAGCTGGGATTCAGCTTTTCCATGTAAAACCACCGAGCAGGAGCTTAATATCACCGCAGTCGGAGACAGCATTTGCAAACAGCTTGACAAGGCAGGCATAGGCTATGTTCACGATCGGGTCGTCCACGACTATCCCAGCTACGATGCTGCTTATGACAGCTCCAGAGAGAGCGTTCAGGCACTGCTGGAGGAGTACCCCTCGATAAAGATTGTACTTGATGTTCACCGTGACGGCATACAGCGTGAGGACGGCACAAGGCTTGCTCCTATGTGCGAGGTAAACGGCAGAAAAGCGGCACAGATTATGATAATATCGGGCTGTGACGACGGCGAAATGGGTATGCCGAACTACATTCAGAACTTCCATTTTGCCTGCACTCTCCAGTCCGCCCTTGAGACTGACTGGCCGGGGCTTACTAGACCGATACTCTTCGACTACCGCCACTATAATCAGGACCTTACAAACGGTTCACTGCTTATTGAGGTCGGCAGTCAGGCAAACACGATCGAGCAGGTTAAATTCTCGGGCGAGCTTATCGGCAAAACGCTTGCAGAGCTCTTTGAATAAAAGTAAAACGCAGGCAAGGAAGTAACTTGCCTGCGTTTTGCGGTATTGGATAGGAAGGTTATTAATGAAACTTATCTTTCTTTGATTATCATTATATAGCCCGAACTTAAATTTTACTCTAAACAAAAAAGAAAAGTATGTGAAAAATCTCTCCCGAACAATTATCTTATCCGCAAAAAAATCGGGCACCCAAAGGCACCCGATCTTAGCAGTAAACTAAATATTAGTCTCTAACAGCTGTAACGACGCCGGAACCTACTGTTCTGCCGCCCTCACGGATAGCGAAACGAAGTCCCTCTTCGATAGCGATAGGAGTGATGAGCTCTACGTCCATCTCTACGTTATCTCCGGGCATACACATTTCCTTGTCAGCAGGAAGTGTGATAACACCTGTAACGTCAGTTGTTCTGAAATAGAACTGAGGTCTGTAGTTGGTGAAGAAAGGAGTATGACGGCCGCCCTCTTCCTTCTTCAGAACGTAAACCTGTCCGCTGAACTTGGTGTAAGGATGAATTGTGCCGGGCTTGCAAAGAACCTGTCCTCTCTGGATATCAGTTCTCTGAACACCACGAAGCAGTGCGCCGATGTTGTCGCCTGCCTCAGCGTAGTCGAGGATCTTTCTGAACATCTCGATACCTGTAACAACAGTCTTGGGTCTCTCCTCAGAAAGGCCAAGGATCTCAACCTCATCACCTGTCTTGAGCTGTCCTCTCTCTACTCTACCTGTAGCAACAGTACCACGACCGGTAATGGTGAATACGTCCTCAACAGGCATAAGGAAAGGAAGGTCAGACTTTCTGTCAGGTGTAGGAATGAAGCTGTCAACAGCATCCATGAGCTCAAGGATAGGTGCATAAGCAGGATCGCTCAGATCATCCGGAGCCTCAAGAGCCTGAAGTGCAGAACCCTTGATGATAGGAGTATCATCTCCGGGGAACTCATACTTGTCAAGCAGCTCTCTGATGTCCATCTCTACGAGATCGAGGAGCTCCTCGTCGTCAACCTGATCAGCCTTGTTCATGAATACAACGATTGCAGGAACGCCAACCTGACGAGCGAGCAGAAGGTGCTCTCTTGTCTGAGCCATAGGACCGTCAGAAGCAGCAACTACGAGGATAGCGCCGTCCATCTGAGCAGCACCTGTGATCATGTTCTTAACGTAGTCAGCATGACCGGGGCAGTCAACGTGAGCATAGTGACGGTTCTTTGTCTCATACTCAACGTGAGCTGTGTTAATGGTGATTCCTCTCTCTCTCTCCTCAGGAGCAGAGTCGATGTTAGCGTAATCCTTCTTCTCAGCGAGACCCTGCAAAGCGAGAGTCTTTGTGATAGCTGCAGTAAGGGTGGTCTTACCATGGTCAACGTGACCGATGGTTCCGATGTTTACGTGCGGTTTTGTTCTTTCAAAATGTGCCTTTGCCATAGGAATGTTCCTCCTTAAATTAAAATTACGATTTAACGTACCGTAGTACAATTATAACAGATTTTTCTGCGTTTTGCAATAGGAAATTGCAAATTTTCCAAAAAAACTATTATTATTTTTAGTCCTTGTTTCTCGAAGCCATGATCTTCTCGGAAATAGACTTCGGAACCTGGATATAGCTGTGAGGCTCCATAGCGTACTGACCTCTTCCCTGTGTCTTGGAACGCAGGTCATTGGAGTAGCCGAACATCTCGGAAAGCGGAACAAGACAGTCTACCTGAACGGCACCTGTTCTCTGCTCCTGACCGAGGATCTGTCCACGTCTGGAGTTAAGGTCACCGATAACAGTTCCGAGATAATCATCAGGAGCAATAACGCTTACCTTCATGATAGGCTCAAGAATTATCGGAGAAGCCTTCTTCATAGCCTCTTTGAATGCCATAGAACCGGCGAGCTTAAATGCCATTTCAGAGGAGTCAACCTCGTGATATGATCCGTCATAAAGCTCAACCTTTACGTCAACAACCTTGAAGCCTGCAAGTACGCCGCTCTCCATAGCGCCCTTGATACCTGCATCAACAGCGGGGATATACTCCTTCGGGATAGCACCGCCGACAACGTGGTTGATGAACTCATAGCCAGCACCTGACTCGTTAGGCTCGATATTGATCTTAACGTGACCGTACTGACCCTTACCGCCTGACTGCTTAGCGTACTTATAATCAACGCTTGCAGGAGCAGTGATAGTCTCCTTATAAGAAACCTGAGGTGCGCCGACATTAGCCTCTACCTTAAACTCACGGAGAAGTCTGTCAACGATGATCTCGAGGTGGAGCTCACCCATACCTGCGATAATGGTCTGACCTGTCTCCTCAGAAGTATAGGTTCTGAAGGTCGGGTCTTCCTCAGCAAGCTTAGCGAGGGCGATACCCATCTTCTCCTGACCTGCCTTAGTCTTAGGCTCGATAGCGAGCTGGATAACAGGCTCAGGGAATTCCATAGACTCAAGGATAACAGGGTTCTTCTCATCACAGAGAGTATCACCTGTAGATGTGTTCTTCAGACCGATAGCAGCTCCGATATCTCCTGCATAGATGGTGTCGATGTCCTTTCTTGCATTGGAGTGCATCTGAACGATACGTCCGATTCTCTCGTCCTTATCCTTAGTCGAGTTATAAACTGTAGATCCTGCTGTCAGAACGCCCGAATAAACTCTGAAATAGCAGAGCTTACCAACGAAGGGGTCTGTAGCGATCTTGAATGCGAGTGCTGCGAACGGCTGATCGTCGCCCGAAATTCTCTCGCACTCCTCACCTGTATCAGGGTTTGTACCCTTGATGTGAGGAACGTCAATAGGAGAAGGCATATAGTCAACGATAGCGTCGAGCAGCTTCTGAACGCCCTTGTTTCTGTAGGAGGTTCCGCAGGTAACAGGTACCATTGTGTTATTGATAGTACTTGTTCTGATGACCTTCTTCATCTCGTCGATAGTTATCTCCTCATCAGCGAAGAACTTCTCAGCGAGATCATCGTCAACCTCAGCGAGGTGCTCGATAAGGTCAGCTCTGTACTGCTCTGCCTTTTCCTTCATATCCTCGGGGATATCAGTTACCTGAATATCTGTACCGAGGTCATTTGTATAAATATATGCCTTCATTTCAAGAAGGTCGATAATACCCTTGAAATCGTCCTCCGAGCCTATAGGAAGCTGGATCGGAACGGCATTGCACTGAAGTCTCTCATGGAGCATATTCAGTACGTTGTAGAAGTCAGCACCCATAATGTCCATCTTGTTTACATAGACCATTCTGGGTACCTTGTAGTTGTCGGCCTGTCTCCATACGGTCTCTGTCTGAGGCTCAACACCGCCCTTAGCACAAAGAACTGTTACCGAGCCGTCGAGAACTCTCAGAGATCTCTCAACCTCAACAGTAAAGTCAACGTGACCGGGAGTGTCAATGATGTTAAGTCTGTGATTCTTCCAGTAGCAGGTGGTTGCAGCAGAGGTGATAGTGATACCTCTCTCCTTCTCCTGAGCCATCCAGTCCATTGTGGAAGCGCCGTCATGAGTTTCACCGATCTTATAGTTTACACCGGTATAAAACAGGATACGTTCTGTGGTAGTAGTCTTACCGGCGTCGATGTGTGCCATGATACCGATATTACGGTAATCTTCAAGCTTACATTCTCTTGCCATGTTATCCTCCTTATACCATTACCATCTGTAATGTGCGAAAGCCTTGTTGGCCTCTGCCATCTTGTGTGTCTCGTCTCTCTTCTTGCAGGATCCGCCTACTCCGTTAAGAGCATCAAGGATCTCGTGTGCAAGTCTTTCCTTCATTGTATCCTCGTTTCTTGCACGAGAATATTTTGTAATCCATCTGAGTCCGAGAGTCTGTCTTCTGTCAGGACGAACCTCCATAGGCACCTGATAGGTAGCACCGCCGACACGGCGAGCCTTAACCTCGAGCTCAGGCATGATGTTGTCCATAGCCTCCTGGAATACTTCAAGTGCAGGTCTGCCTGTCTTCTCTTCAACGATCTCGAATGCACCGTAAACGATCTTCTGGGCAACACCCTTCTTACCGTCGAGCATGATGTTGTTGATAAGACGTGTAACGAGCTTTGAATTGTATACAGGGTCAGTCAGAACGTCTCTCTTTGCTACTCTGCCTCTTCTTGGCACTTTGATTCCCTCCTTCATATAATAATGAATTCACAGGTACTCGCTCTGCAGTCCTCGGGTCTCCCCTACCCTGCAGCCCCGTCAGTTCCTTTCAGCAGAGTGTATATATAAATCACTCCACATCAAAACTGTGGTCTTCGCATTTAGCGACAATGAGTTTTACCTTTTTTAATGTGAGCTATTGTAATCTTTAATTACTTGGCTGCTCCTGCCTTAGGTCTCTTTGCACCGTACTTTGATCTTGCCTGCATTCTCTTAGCAACACCCTGTGCGTCAAGTGTTCCTCTGATGATGTGATATCTTACACCAGGGAGGTCCTTAACTCTTCCGCCTCTGATAAGAACAACGGAGTGCTCCTGCAGGTTATGACCGATGCCGGGGATATAAGCTGTTACTTCGTTTCCGTTTGTCAGCTTAACTCTGGCAACCTTTCTCATAGCTGAGTTAGGCTTCTTAGGTGTAGCAGTTCTTACTACTGTGCAAACGCCTCTCTTCTGGGGACAGCTCTGGTCAACAACTACCTTCTTCTTTGAGTTGAAGCTCTTCTGAAGTGCAGGTGCAGTAGACTTGTCCTCAAGAACATTTCTGCCCTTTCTTACTAACTGGTTAAAGGTTGGCATATTTTCTCTCCTTTCCTGAAATATTATACGCAAGGATACAGTATTACATACTACATCAGCATACCTGCCTATTATACACTATCTATCCCCTCTTGTCAAGCATTTTATAAGCCCACCCCCGACTTTTTCTCCGATTTGAACAAAAACGACCCCTTCAAATGCCTTTCGTTGCCTGTTTTTCGCAGTTCCGAAGCAAATTTGTTCTATTATTGTTTAGTGGTTATCCCCGAATGGGTTCTAGGGAACACTGCCTTGCACAGCAAGTCTGGAAAGCCCCCTAGGTGGAGCGACCAGCTATAATAATAGTTTATTTCTAAACACTGTACGTACCACTATACTAAACTACCGAGTGGTCGTCGGAAGTGCTCCCCACTTCCGACTGACGAAAAACGTTCGCTTCGCTCTCTGTTTCGTCAGGGGCGTGCAGGTGTCGGAGCTCGCCCCTCGTCCGTTCGTGCTTCTCTATTGTTGGACGTACCACTCTTTCTGCACGCCCTTTGTCGGAGCTACGCTCCGAACGAGACTCTGTCTCGTGCTCTGTTTAGGGCTCTGCCCTAAAAACCCGCAAGCCGCTATCGTCCGGCT
>ONLC01000185.1 GCA_900318545.1 uncultured Eubacteriales bacterium | reverse complement strand
GATAAATTATGCGTACAAGCCCATATTATGCCTTTCTTATCGCCTATATCCACCTGATTAAAATTCTTTGCTCTGTTAAAATTCCCGGGTGCCGCCAAAACAAAAGCCTCGCCTGCAATAAACAACAATACACATATAAGGTATCTGAAAAAGTTCTTTTTCTTCTTTTTATCCACCAGAAACCAGACAAGCAGAATAACGCCCATCATTCCGCCCGAGATCTCATTTGTCGATGATGCCAGCAGAACAAGCGGCAGCATAATTGCAAATTTAAGCTTGCTTTCGCTATAAAAGCATTTGTTCATCACAAGCCACGTTCCCGTCATAATAACAGACGGCCACAGATAGTTCACCGCCCCTGCCATCCAGAAAACATTATCTCCTATATCAGGCAAAAGAAAGATCAGCAGATATACCAGCGGCAGCAGCCACGGCATAGCTCCCTTTTTTTTCGGAACTGCCAGCTTATAAATAAAATACCCCAGAAGAGCAAACATAAAAGAATTCAGGATATTAAATAACCACTTTCCTGTCAGCCACAAAAGCAGGATCTCAAAGAAATGATTGATTGCTCTGCCGCCCATAACAAAATACTGGTTTTTCGTTGATGTAATGACATCTGCAAATGAAGATACGAGCCTCTCATTTACATCAGGAATCATATACGCTGCGCCTATATCCAGTTGATACTTATAATCCTGATCATGCAATACAAACATATAGTGCCAGTCATCACAGCAGTATGGAACCAAGCTGTTCATAGCAACCATAAACACCACTACAAACAAAAAGCAGATCATATTTATAGCTTTGGTTTTGTTCATACTCAACCCCCGTATCAGCTCTTCAGAAGCTCGTACATTTCATCATAGGTCTCCTCCGCCGCCTCATCAAGCGTCAGCTCGCCCGAGCTTATCCTCTTTACCGTTTCCGAGTAAAGCGCCACAGCCTCGGTGTCCTCAATGTAGGGGCTCATTATGCCGATCTCCCCGGTAGACTTCATCTTTTCGTTAGCATCAAACTGTATTCCCGTCAGCAGGTCGCAGGACTCCAGTATCTCCAGTGCCGCCCTTGATGAGGGTATCCCTTTGCCTAGCTTCTGCAGCGTGTTCATTTCCTTGCTGTTTTCAAGGTAGTCAAGGAGCTTTCCTGCCTCCTTCGGATTTTTCGTTTCCTTCTTGATCGCATAAAGGCTGGTCGGCTTTTTGTACCAGCCGAAAACCTCCGCACCCTCTATGCAGGGGTAGTCACCTATCACAATGTCAAGCCCCAGCTTCAGCGAGGGGTCACAGTAGTATTCCGCATCGGATATCCACACTGCCTGCCCTGCTATCTTCTCACGTTCAAGGTCGTTTCTGTCGAAGTCATCGCTGTGCTTTGTAACACCTTTCTCCAGCAGGTCAACATAAAAGCCCAGCAGCTCCTTATAGTCCTCCTGCGACATTTCAAGCTCTGTGGAGTTTCTGTAAAGCTGCCTTGCGTGGCTCTGTTCAAACCACGCCGCCGCCGACAGCCACACCGACTTTGATGACAGTGCCAGCGGATAAATACCGTCAGGGCTCATCACCTCAGCCGCGTGGTAAATATCCTCCCACGTTTTCGGCAGCTCCAGACCGTAGCTTTCATACAGCCCCTTATTATAATAGAACGTTATCGCATTGAACGAGGTCGGCAGAGCGTTGAGCTTCCCGTTGATAATGCCGCAGCTCAGGTCGCTCTCGGGAAATACGCTCAGATCGACCCACTCAGAAAGCTCATTCAGGTCATAGAAGCCCTCTCCGTCGGGTGAGTATTCATACAGCCAGTCATAGTTAAGCTGCATTACATCAGACTCTGTCCCCGAATAGAACTCCATATCCATAGTGTTCTTAAAGCCATCATATTCGCTGAAATAGACCTCTACCGCATAGCCTGTCTTATCCTCAAACTGCTTTACAGCCTCAAGGGTGTATTCATTTCTCTTATCCTTTCCCCACCATGAAAAGGATATCGTTTTTACAGCTGAGTGAGCATGATACTCCTCCTCGCCGAAGCAGCCTGTCAGCGAAAGGCTCATACTAACGGCCGTTATCAGTGCCGTGACCTTATTTTTTCTGTTCACGAGCCTTGTTCTCTCCTTTTTTCTTATATATGACATAGTCTCTGTGTCTGTCCTCTCTGCATTCTGTAGCTGCGTCCTCAGCAAGCTGCAGAAGCTCATCAAAATCGGTTGTACAGTCGGGATAAACAGCCGCACCCACCGAGGTCCTTATCTCCCCCCGGTCTCCCTCGAGCTCGCACCTGCTCAGCCTGTGAGCCAGTCCCGAAACGCTCGAGCGTATATCGTCATAAGCCTTCATAAGGTTTATGTCCGTGAAGTCCGCAAACACAGCGAACTCGTTTCTTCTCATGATACCAACAGTCTGCCCTGCTCCGAACAGGTCATCAACTGCCTGTGCTGTCTTTGCTACAGCCTCATCGGCTATATCCTCACCGTAGGTCTCATTTATCAGATCAAGATTATCTATCCGCACTATCATAAGCACAAAGGTAGAGCCCGTAAGGCTGGTTTCTATCTTGTCAAGGATAACAAGCTCCGTATAGTCTGCATTGTGAAGCCCCGTCAGAGGGTCAACCGCTCCCGTATCCGAGAGCCTGTTTTTCTCGGGGTCGAACCTGCGTGCAAGGGCACGAACTATGAGCTCATACGCAATACAGGTCAGCGCCGACATAAACAGTGCTATCAGCCCGAACCTTACCGACAGCTGTCTTCTCGGAGTCATATCTATAACCGTGATGATCTGCCAGCCGTTATCAAACGAACAGCTCGAGGCTATAACGTCCACATTCGATACAGTGGTATCCTTATCCGCACTGAACAGGTTTACCAGCTCAGCATTCAGCTTTTTCCCCGAAGTCCTGTTCTTTGTATCAAAGATCACCATATTCCTGTCATCACTGAGCACAGCCCGCAGGTCGTCAGACTCAAAAGCCATCATAAACCTCGATTCAAGCTCAGTCGCATAGCAGGCAGACATAAATATAGCCCTTTCGTTTATCCTCTTCACATAGAAGAGCTTACCGAAGTCATACTTGTCCTTATCCTCATCATAGAAGCCTGTATACCAGCCTGTCATATTACCGCCGAGCCGTTCGGAGAGCCCCTTATATATCTCATCGTTAAAAAGGTCTCTCGAGCCGTCGCTTATCCTGCCGAGGGTATCCTCATCATCGTACACTATTCCGAAGTCGGCGTAGTTGTCAATAACGCTTGCAGCCATAAGGAACTTATTCATTTTTGTTTCAAGCTCCTTATCATCGGCAGTGCCGTCATAATTTACATACTCCTTCTGCGAAAACAGAAGCCTTCCCGTAGAGTTCATACCGTCAAGGAAGTTATCAATGTTCTTTTTCATCTGTAAATTAATATCAGTGCAGTAGCCGACATCACGGTCATTTGCGACATTCCTCTGAAATATAACAGCCGCCACGGTAAAAGCCGCAGTAAGGGTAATAATGCAGAAAAAGCCTGCAAGCATCACCTTTGATCTGTAACGCTTTATATGAAAGAATATCTCATTCTTCTTTGCCGACATTTACAAGAGCTTTTTCAAAATTACATCAGGACTTTACATTTGAGCTCAATTCTGTTATAATCAAAGGCAGTCAGGGAACGAGATCCGTCAGCGAAGCTGACACCTTACCTGTTCCCTGTTACCTGTTCCCTATTACCTACAATGTACCTGGAGCTGATATTATGAAAAGAGCTGTTATAGTAATACTTGCACACGTTGACTCGGGAAAGACGACCCTTTCCGAGGCTATGCTATACACAAGCGGTGCTATAAGAAAGCTCGGCCGTGTTGACCACAGAGATGCCTTCCTTGACACCGACCCTATCGAGCGTGACAGGGGCATTACGGTGTTTTCAAAGCAGGCAGTCTTTGAGTACGGCGGCATATCCTACACTCTGCTTGACACCCCCGGTCACGTTGACTTCTCGGGCGAGACCGAAAGAACGCTCTCGGTGATAGACTCGGCAGTGCTTGTGGTAAGTGCTGTTGACGGCGTACAGAGCCACACACAAACGCTCTGGAAGCTCCTCAGAAAATACCGCATTCCGACCTTTATTTTCATAAACAAGACCGATATGCCAAACGCTGACAAGGCATTTGCACTGCGTTCCTGTCAGGCAAAGCTTTCGGCAGGCTGTGTTGATATGTCCCTCCCTGAGGACGAGCTTTCTGAAGCTCTGTCAGTCACGGGAGAGGGGCTTATGGACGAGTACCTCGAAAGCGGCTCCCTCTCCGATGAGAGCATAAGAGCTGCGATACTCTCGGGCGAGGTAACGCCCTGCCTGTCCGGCTCGGCATTAAGACTAAAGGGCGTGGACAAGCTCCTTGACTGTATGAGCAGATATATCACCGTGCACGAAAAAAGGGAGAAGCTCTCTGCCCGTGTATACAAAATAGCCGAGGACGGCTCGGGGGCAAGGCTCAGCTATATGAGGATAACAGGCGGTTCTCTCAGTGTCCGTGATGTTGTCACCTATACCGACCGTGAGGGGAATGAGCTTTCCGAAAAGGTCAGCCGTATCAGGATATACAACGGAGAAAAATACACCAACACCGAAACCGCCGAGCAGGGGCAGGTATGTGCGGTGCTTGGGCTCTCGGGCTGTTATGCAGGGCAGGCACTGGGACACGGCTCGGGAGAGTTCAGGCCTGTGCTTGAGCCTGTGCTAAGCTGCCGCATCTCCCCTCCCGAGGGCATTGACGAGCACACTCTGCTGAGGGCACTGAAGGTCCTCGAAGCCGAAGACCCCACCCTTTCGGCAGGCTATAACGAGCAGACAAGAGAAATAACTATCTCCCTTATGGGCGAGGTACAGCTTGAAGTCATCAGACGGATACTCTCGGAGCGTTTCGGGATAGAGGCTGAGTTCGGCGAGGGCAGAATAGCCTACAGAGAGACCATAGCCTCCCCGGCCGAGGGTGCAGGCCACTTTGAGCCCTTGCGTCACTATGCCGAGGTGCATCTGCGGCTTGAACCTCTGCCAAGGGGAAGCGGACTTGAATTCTCCTCAGAGTGCAGCGAGGACAGCCTTGCAAAGAACTGGCAAAGGCTCATTCTCACCCACCTGAAGGAGCGTGCACACAGGGGCGTGCTGACAGGCTCACCCATCACGGATATGAGGATAGTGCTCACGGCAGGCAAGGCACACATAAAGCACACCGAGGGCGGTGACTTCCGACAGGCGACCTACAGGGCTGTAAGGCAGGCACTCCGCTATGCTGAGAGCGTTCTGCTGGAGCCTTACTACTCATTCAGACTGGAGATACCCTCAGCAAACGTAGGCAGAGCCCTCACCGACCTTGACAAAATGGGAGCACAGGTCTCCCCTCCCGACACTGACGGAGAAAACGCAGTCATCACAGGGCGGGCTCCTGTATCGGGGCTTCGGTTCTACCACACTGAGGTTTCCGCCTACACAAAGGGTCTCGGGCACCTCTTCACCGAGGCCGACGGCTATGACCTTTGCAATAACGCTGACGAGGTAATCGAGGGCATCGCCTACGACCCCGATAAAGACCTTCACAACACAGCGGACTCGGTGTTCTGCTCGCACGGCTCGGGCTATGTTGTGCCGTGGAACGAGGCAAACGAGCTTATGCACGTAAGTGCCGCCCCGAAGAGAAGCCTCGAGGAGGAGGCCGAGGAAATAAAGCTCAGAGCTGACAGCTTTGTCCGCAGAGCCGCCGATGATAAAGAGCTTATGGCGATCTTCGAGCGTACCTACGGAGAGATAAAACGCCGCCCCGAGCAGGCAATGAGAAAGCCCCGTGAGGCATCTCCGAAAACGAAGGCAAGGCCTGTACCGAAAGGGCCTTTATACGTGCTTGTGGACGGCTATAATATCATCTTTGCGTGGGAGGAGCTTAAAAAGCTGGCACAGAAGAGCTTAGACCTTGCAAGGGCTGAGCTTATCAACCGCATGGCGAACTATCGTGGCTTTATGCAGTGCGAGCTTATAGTCGTGTTTGACGCCTACCGTGTCAAGGGCGAGCACCGTGAGGTCGAGGAGCACAGCGGAATCAGCGTAGTCTACACCAAAGAAGCCGAGACCGCCGACACCTACATTGAGAGGACGGCTCACCGGCTTTCAAAGGAGCACCGAGTCAGAGTTGCGACCTCTGACGGACTGGAGCAGGTCATCATCATGGGCGGAGGGGCACTCAGGGTTTCGGCGCAGGAGTTCAGGCGAGAGGTTGAAGAAGCCGAGCGTGCAGTCCGTGAGATGATAAAAACGTACTTTTAGAAGGAAACCGCTCTATAGGTAATAGGGAGGTCTATAGATAATAGGGAGGTCTATAGGTAATAGGGAATAGGGAATAGGTAATGTATCGCCTTCGGCGATGATTTTTAATGGGGCTTTGCCCCATACCCCTAGGTGATAGGTTGGCATTGGAAAAATAGAAAAACCAGTCTATAATCTATAACCTAAAATTTATAACCTAAAACCTTTATCCTATAACCTATAACCTATCCTAAGAGCAGCAAATGAAAAAGTCCGCACTACTTACGTGCCCGAATGGGCATCGTCCGCAAAGCGGACACCATACCTATTCCCTATTACCTATTCCCTATTAACTATAGACCTATTCCCTATTACCTATTACCTAAAAAAGAGCAGCCCGAAGGCTGCTCTTTTTGAATTACCAGTTTGTTGCGATATCGAGCTGATATCTGTTGCTTGCTGCAAATCCGCCTGTGTCGCAGACGATTCCTGTGCCGAGCGATGTAGGAACCAGTGTTCCTCTTGCTCTGATGCCAAGGTCAGCTGCTACCATAATGTAGTTGCCGAGCATCTTGCAGCCGTCATCTCTTACCCAGTAAGGATATTTATCCTCGCTGAAGCCCATTCCTCTCATGATAGATACTACACCGCTCATATTGAGGTTGTAATATGTTTCCTTGCCCGAAGGTCCGTAGTAAACACCGCTCCAGCTTGAAAGGTGTCCGCTCTTGTTCCAGCTAGAATCATAGGTCGGGTTCATATAAAGTCCGTCATTATCATCAGATGCCGCAGGCTTTGCTGCTGTAGTTGTAGTAACTGCTGCTGCCTTTGAAGATGTTTCTTCCTTCTCCTCGGAAGCAGTCTGAGTTGTCTGAGCACTTGCTGTCTCTTCCTCCTCTTCTTCCTCCTCAACTACCTCAACGTACTCAACAACCTGTACCTGAGTCTGAGTCTGAGCTGCCTTTGCTCTTGCTTCCTCAGCAGCCTTCTTAGCAGCCTCTTCCTTTTTCTTTTCCTCTGCAGCTCTCTTCTCAGCCTCGGCTACCTTCTTCTCCTGAGCATTTTTCTCATCAAGAGCAGCCTTTGCAGCCTTTGCAGAATCTGCAGCCTCCTGCTTAACCTTTGCCTCAGCAGCTGCCATAACAGCGACCTTCTGCTCGCTGATAAGTGCCTGCTGATCAAGAATAAGCTGACCGTATGTACCGTTTGCGTTTTTAAGCTCAATAGAATTAACAGCAGCACCTGTAAGCGGCTGAGCAATAGCTACCTGCTCCTCAACGGAAGCCTGTCTGTTAACTGTCTTGTTGTCCTTTGCGATTGCCTTTGAGTCAATTGCCATAGCACCAACGCCCAATGTAACAGTTATCGCACAAATAACAGACGCCAGCTTGACTACCTCACCCTTGGTATGCAAAAATAACACTCCTTTGTAATTTTTGACCGTTCACTTTCCCTTTGACGGTCTGTTCAATATAACCTTTGATTTCTGAACTAAGTCTATTATAACATACTTTGTCACCAATTTGAAGCTTTTCGGAAACCACTTTGTAACCACGAACAAAAACCGCCCAAAAAAATCCGTCGATTTTGTACATTTCAACGTGGGTAATTTCGGGTTTGTTCCGAAATTGTTACCGAATTATTATTTTGTATACTAAAAAAACGCCCATATGAAGCCGCAAAAAATGTCACAAAAAGTCCGAAAAAACGCTCATTTAAGGCTCAAAGGAGCGGTTTGAGAGGGTAAATCGCGGATAAAATTACAGCACAATTTTTTGTACCCTTTTTGTAACTATTTGGCAGGGAAAACCGCAGGGAAAACCCTGCACCGCCTTCGCGACGTACATTTGCTTAAAGCTTTTCTTACCCTGACCGCAAAGAAAAATAGTGCAAGCTAATGAATAATAGCCTGCCAAGGAATTAGAAAAAGAGCTCGCCGAGCCTGCGATAGAGGCTCGTGGGGACGGGGGCAAAGCCCCAGC
>ONLC01000038.1 GCA_900318545.1 uncultured Eubacteriales bacterium | reverse complement strand
GAAAATCCTTGCAGTATCCCTCATCTGCAAACTCGGAGTATATCATATCGAGCGTTATTTCGGACTTTGGAAATCTTTTTGACATAGCGACGTCTCCTTTCGGTTTCTGTCACTATTATACCATATATTTGCAAATCAACAGTCCGTTTTATCGGACAGCATTGTAAATTATTTGTGGTGTGTCAGGGGGATAACCATATTTACAAATCCAAACATTTATCAGCATTTAGTAAAATCAATGATACACAAATTAACGCACAATTTTTCAATTTTCAATTATACCATTATAAGCAATTTTTGTCAAGCAAAAACGTTTCAGTTCGTTATTATGATAAAAGTTGCATTGAAAATCACAGTATTTTGACAGATTTATCGGAATAATCGAAGATAATCTTATTCATAATTCTTTCCTTATTAAACTGACCGCTTTTTTATACTTGGGAAGGGATTTCTGATGTTTGTGATTTCCATAAAGCACATAAAACCGGGGCTGCTGCGTGTGCAGCAACCCCGGGGAGGCTAATATACTAACAAGTTTTGTATCCCGATGATCACGGATCAAGCTGAGTTCCACCTGTGCCTTGTCCTGTTTCATCGGTCTTGCTGGTTGTTATTACGTCCTCTGTTGTGAAGAATGTTATTTCAAATTCAAGTCCTTCATACTTCATTTTATCTGCTTCCTTTCAAGTCTTTCAGCTATTATGGGCAGCTTGTTACAACGTCAGATGTGATAGTATAGGTCTCACCGTCAAGCTCAAACAGCACATAAGTCATCATACTAAGCTTTCTTGCTGCACTTACGGGACCCATACCTACTGTGTAATAATAGGTTCCGTTCTGGAACTCAAGTCCTGATTCTGTATAGCTTCCGCTGTTTATCATTGTTTCCTGATCGGGTGTTGCCTGGTCTGCGTCAACATAAAGCTTGTATGTTCCCGCATGGATAATTACTGATCCTGCCGGAACTGACCACTTTGCAGTTACTATAACATTAGTCCTTGTTCCATCAACAGTTCTGTCAGAGATATACATATTGGCAATACCCTTGACACCTTCAAATTCCTCTCCCGTTCTCCACTCTATAGTGGTGTCGCTGTTAAGGTAGAACGAATACCTGTTCTTAACACTTTCAAGTGTACCGTTTACGAACCAGCCTCCGTTTCCCTCTCCTTCGACAGTAATCATTTCATTATCTTCACACATCAAGGTGTTTGTTTCACCGTTTATGATCGTTGTAAGCTTATACATTCTGGATATCTTCCACTGTGCCGAAAGTGTTCCTGTGTATTTGCCTTTTCCGGTTACGGTAAGAATATACTTGCCCGCCTCGGTTCCTGTGTTACCCTCAACATCATAACACTCAGGATCAAGTATCTGATTGCCAAGCTTAACGATAACCTCAAGAACCTTCTTTTCATTTCCTGTATAGTTGAAGGTTATCGGGTCGATTATCAGCTCGCCTGTCGAGATATCGATCTGCTCTTCCCAAAGGGCTGTAACTGTTATATTCATCGAAGGCATATTCGTCGGGATAGGTGTATCCCAGCCTGCAAACACAAAGCCTTCCTTTTCAGGGTCTGCAGGAGCTGTTACTGGTGTGCCAATCTCCTGGGTAATAGGTGGTATCTCTGTGCCGCCATCAGTATTAAAGGTAATTGTTGCGGTCTGAGGCTCTGCTTTTTCTGAAACTGTTACCTCGAAGTCTGCCGTTTCAAATGAATAGTCAACCTCAACAGTTACTGTGCCCTCTTCGGAGCTGTCAAATCCGTCTTCACCGTTAAACCAGATTTCATAATCATCTGGGCTTATTTCTTCTTTTGTGTTGTCATTGTAGACTGCTGAAATTACAAGTCCTGTGCTGTCAAAGTCTTCACCTATGAGATATGTCAGCTTATTGGGAAGCCGTGTTACCTCGATATGGTCAAGATAGCGGCAGGTGATGGCGTATGGCTCCTCATCTGTGCCGAAGTACCCGATGTTTGTGCCATCTGTTGCTGTGATGTAATACTCAACGTCAGACTTTTCGCTTACATACAGAACAGTCTGATATTTATTTTCAGTAGTATTCTGCATTGCGGCTGTCTTCCAGGTGCCTGTACTGCCATACCTGTAGTGCAGTACTGCACTCTCAACGGATACATTATCCGTTATCTCTGCCATAAAGGTCGTGCGTTCGCCTGTACTGCAAGCAGTCACAGGTGTATGCGTGATAACGGGAGGCTCGCCCTCAAGGGCTGTACACTCAACTACGTTTGATGCCTTTGACTCCTTCATGTCGGTGTCAATTACTGTGAAGTAGTAATAGTAAGGCACGCTTGGCTCAACGGTATCGTCAATATAGCTGAGCTCCTCTCCGCTGAGGATAGATGTGTTCACTCTTGTAAAGCTCTGCGATGCAGGGTCTTTGCTGTTGTCGTAGCTGGTCGAGCGATACACATTGTAGCCTGCAAGGGTTTCATAGTCGTCCTGAATCCAGCTGAGGCTGTTCTGTCCGAGCTGACCCTCGCCCTGCAGTGTCATAGACTGAGCACTGTTATTTGTGACCTCAAAGAAGAAACGTGCTGCGTCCTCACCGGTTACCAGCCAGCGGTCATCTGCTGCGGTTGCTCCCTTGACACGAATGTACATTCTGCCCATTTCGTAATCGGGAGTAATAGTAAAGTCGGCTCTCCACTCTCTCGGGGCTACCCAGTCACCGCTTGGCATATAGTCGGTGTAAGGGTCGCTGCCGCCGTATGTAACCATAGGCTGAATATCCTGTGCCATGTCACGGTTGAATTTAACATGCAGGCTAACCTGCTGTTTACCGCTTACGGTGTCAATGCGGTTGCCGTCAGCATCGGTCAGGTATGCCTCGGTGACAAATGGGTATATCTCCGACATATCGTCTTCGAGGGTGAGGTAGGGTTCTTGGATAAGGTCTGCCTTTGTGATATCCCAATCCGCATCATAGCAGGCAAGCTTCATAAGTGTCTTATTTGTTGTGCCCCAATAGTTCCCTGAAATATCATGTTTTATTGATGCATCTTGTTGATATGGGTGGAAGATCAATACATCTTTTACCGTCTTATTATCATAAATCGGCAGGAATGCGTTATTCTCGTATATATTATTGCTGCTGGCTCTTGGAAGAGCAAACAATGCCACAGTTGACACACTCATCATTTTTTGATAATTTAATGTAGTGCTGTTTTTAGCTTTAACCTTTGCCTCGATCTGACTGTACTCTTCCATGCTGTTTCCATCAAACAAGCAAGTATCTATATTGTTTATAGTTGCTCCGTTAGCAAATCTGAAATTATAGAACTGCGAGTATTCCAGTGTATCAGCCCAAAAACGATCGCCAAATGCTTCATCCCAAATAAAACAGCAATGATCAATGGTTGTAGCTTCAAAATTAGACGGACTAAGTACATTCACATATTTTAGACTTATATTGGAATTATTATTATTTTTACAACCGTTTATTTCAACTGCGTTTTTACTTAAAAGCTTGCTAGGGAATAATTCAATTGGATTTTCAGCAGTACCTTCTGCCTTTAATTGACCGTCAACGATCAAGCAAACATGGGTAACTGATGCATAAGGACTATTAGAGTCTGAAGTGCCGAACTGTACCTGTGTTCCGGGCTCTATCGTAAGAGTGGCATTTTCAGATACACGCATACCATTTTCAATGATCCAATATTTATCATTTGTAAGAGTCATATCCTCATTGATAGTTCCACTGATAGTATAGCCATTTTGTATCACAAATGATTTTGTAATACTTGTTTCATATTGTTTATGGTCGTCCTCATCCATTCCATTTAAAGAGGTAATAGTAAAGTTTAACGGAATGATTACATCATTTGGTACATTATTCCTAATTTTAATACGCAACGGATTAGAAACTCCTGTAAGTACTCCGTCAGTATATGTAAAGCCATTATTAGCTTTTGTCCAAGTACCGATACTACCAACATTAACAGAATCGATTATTGTATCCGCATATATGCTGTCTATGCCTGCATCGCTTTTCAGATCAACAGTAACAATAGTATCTTTAGCAATACCATTTTTGTTATACACCTCTATGCCTATATCAATAGTCTCACCCGGCTGTGCAATACCATCACCATTGTTTGTTGGAGAAACAGTTGGGTCATCAAACAAATAGTAAGTGTACAACGAGGTTACGGGTTTTGGAGCCTTAGTAAGACAATTATAGATATTAAGTAATGGGAATTCGTGCAGATCATTTTTTGTGCCTTCTATTACTGCTTTTTCTTCAGCCGTACAAGTTATCTGACCCATAATAAATCTTGATGAATATTGATTTTTATCAGAATAAACTCCTCTTAATATAGCAGCAGCTGCTGCAACAGATGGGGCAGCCATTGAAGTTCCGCTCCAGTACGCATATCTGTTTCCTGGAAGAGTACTGTAAATACCATTACCAAACGAAGCAATTTCGTATTCACACTCCAAATTTTCTGCAAAATCATAATTGGAATAACTCGATAGAAAAGTTTTAAGTGGTCTAATTGGATTCGAAGCCATTACACCTAATACATAATCATATCCAGCAGGATAAATATTTTCTGATTCAACCCTTGAATAACCAGCAATTCGTGCTTCGTTAGTTGGCTTTCCATTATTTCCTGCAGCCGCAACCAGCACACAATCATGCGATGCGTCACGGAGTGCCTGTTCAATAAGATAAGATGTTGCCGTACCGCCAAATGACATATTGATAACATCTGCACCGTTCACCTGCGCATACTTTATTGCCTTGGCAACATCTGAATTAGAGAATGATCCGGTTGCTTGTCCTGCCTTAACAGCCATGATCTTTGTACCAAACGCAATACCTACACCGCCTTTTTTGTTATTGCTCATACCGATAATTCCAGCGACGTGAGTACCGTGCCCCATATCGTCCATCGGGTCGCCATTGTTTGCAACAAAATTGTAACCGTAGACATCGTCTACATAGCCGTTGCCGTCATCATCGACTCCGTTGTCGGGTATCTCGCCCGAGTTTTTCCACATACTTGGTGAAAGATCAACGTGGTTATAGTCAACGCCGGTGTCGATAACAGCCACAACAGCTCCCTTTCCGGGTGCCGAAATGCCATTCTGATATAGGTCATTCCACACACTTATTACGTCCATTCCCGAATACTGTGAAGAACGGTTGAACTCTGTCTCATTGACTCTGTAACTGCTGACGGCTGTAGTCTCCCAAACATAGTCGGGCTCTGCGTTTGCGATACGGTCGTCCTCGTTCATCTCGTCTACTACGGACCACACATCAGAAGCTGCGGTCTTAGCCTCGTAGAAGACCTCCCACTCACCGTTCTCGTGCTGAGTGTCAAAAATCAGCTCAACATCAGTCAGCGAGTGATCACTGCAAAGCTCGCTCTCATCGTCGAGGTATACGGGCGTTTCGCCCTCTTCCCTTTCCTCTCTGACTGAGAAAAGCACGGTCTTTTTAATGATCTGCGCACTCTCTCTGAATTCTTCCTCAGCCTGCTTCTCCCTGATCTCCTCCATCGGGTCATAGGCATGAGCGTTTTCATCAAGCTGCTCACCACCGAGAATGAGTTCAGGCTGCGGCTGTTCATCACTGTCCGAAGCTTCCGCCTCGGAAGGTGCTGCGACATTAGCGATCACCTCTGACCCACCTGTGTCCTCAGTGCCTTCCTTTTCCAAAGCGATCGAAAGGTTCTGCGGCATAAGGCTCAGCATCATAGTAATGCTAAGCAGCATCGCTGTGGTTCTTTTTAGCATAATTAAGCCCCCTTTACAAATTTTATTACTTAGTATAACACATCTGAAAAAGTTTTTGGTTAGCTGCCAGCATACTGGAGCGAATTTCGTAGAATATAATAAAATCAGGGTGTGTTAATTGTAAATTATGTCAAATATTCAATTGTTTTAATCAAAAAATCAGCCTCCGAAAGCCCTCGGAAGCTGTGAAAAACTGTATATTGAGATTAAAATCTGCATTTAAAAGCAGCAAAGCACAGCCAAGCTGTACGCCCGACTATGCTTTGCCTCTATGGATATATTTGATGCACACTGAATTATTACTATTTTAGTATAGCATATTATCAGGGGAAAAATGAGGGGTGTAATGAAAAGAATCCGTGCTACCTACCCGAAAGTATAGGAAAAATCAAACAAGGGGGAGGTTAGGATTTTGTGAGTTTCGGAGAAACTTGTAAATTATGACTTCTATCACTTGCGAAGGCAGAGAAAATGAAGTATAATAATCTTAGATTTAGAATGGAGGGTTCCTATGAAAAAACGATCAATGGCTTTGCTGATGGCATTTGTAATGATCCTTGGTTTTGCAGCCGGAATACCGGGTAGTCTGCGAGAATCTATCACTACACATATTACTGCGGAGGCGGCTAATACAACGTTAAGTGCATTGAAAGCTAAATATCCGCATAATTCAAAGTGGACGGGTACGTCCTATGGGGCAAAACAGTGCATGGGATATGCATCGCAATTGGCTTATGAACTATACGGAGGCAATTTTAAGTACTGGAAAAGAGATACAGATCTCTCTACACTAAAGCCGGGTGACATCATTCTATCAAATTACGGAAATTCTTATGTAAGCGACTATGAATATCACGCTACGCCATGGAGACATACGATCATGGTGGTTAAAGTCAATGGTGAGAATATTGAGATAACCCAGTGTAACAGCGGTGGAAGAGATCTGGTCACTTGGAATGTTGCAAAAACGAAGTCGTATTATAGGAGCACTTTGGGCTGGGGAAAGAATTCTATCAATGGTGTTTATCACGCTCCGTCCGAAGCTCTGTGGGAAACTACACCTTCCGGCTCAGTTATGACAACTGGAGCAGGAAAAACTGTTCCCGAAGGAGATTACTGGATAAAGAGCGAAATAGCTGCTGACTACTATGTTGATTTCAAAGGAACAGAATATCCTGCTGCTAACGGAACAAACGCAGAAATGTATAAGATCAGCACAGAACCTGAATCATACGACGTATTTCATTTGCAATATCTTGATAACGGCTTCTATAGGATAACGCAATATAAACAGCCCGATGTCTGCCTTGACGTTTCAGGGGCATCAGCTTTGAGAGGAGCTAATGTTCAGGCTTGGTCTTTAAACAACTCAACTGCCCAACAATGGTCTATAGAAGCTACCACAAGAGGTTTTAAGATCAGGGCAAGATGCAACGGCTTTTATCTTGACGTAAGCGGACAAAATTACGCAACTCACACTAACCTTAGCACTTGGACAGGAAATGATTCTAAATCTCAGTATTTTACATTTGTCCCATACTACTCTGATGAACGTCCGATAAAAAACGACACTTATCATCTAAACTGCGTAAGGAACAACTCTATGTGGCTGGATTGCGCAGGCTACCCTGAGAATTTCAAAGCAGGCACAAACGTTGCCCTTTATAATCAGTCAGATGACAGCTTTGACATTGTTCACGAAAACGGCGGATATTATCGCATCATCGAGCATCAAACTGGTCTTTGTGTTGAACTTGATCCTTCTCCGACAGACAGATCGTACACAACATGGGGTGTAAACGTTCGTCTGAACACTAAGTCAGATTCTTCGGCTCAGCTTTGGATGCCGCAGGAACTTAGTGACGGAAGCTTTTATTTTATAAACAAATACAGCGGCGGTGCCCTTGATACAGATAACGGTAAAATGGAATTAAACACAAACGTATGCCAATTCCCGAGGTCAGGAGCAAACAGCCAGCATTGGATGCTCGTGCCTGCAAAAAAATCATTGCTGACTTGCACATACAAAAGCCTTGATGGCGGTGAATTGACTAATTTAGGAATAAGCATCACAGATGGAAAAAAGCAATATGACTATGATGATTTCGGTGGTTTTTTAGCAACAGAGCTCCCAGAAGGAACATATACTGTAACGATCTCAGCTGACACATACGTTACAAGGCAGTATACTGTTAATGTGTCTGGACTTTCGGCCTCTCAGAAGCTTGAGCTGTGTCACCCAGGTGACACCGACGGCAACGGTGTGGTAAACACTCTCGATGTTGTAAAGCTCAAGAGGCACCTCATCAATATCGAGCCTCTCACAGGCTACGCCCTCGACTGTGCAAACACAGACGGCAACGATACGATCAACACACTTGATGTTGTAAAACTCAAAAGACACCTTATCAATATCGAGCCGCTGTGGTAAACTGAATACCTAGTATTAAACCCCTTAAAGTTGACACGAAAAGTGGAACTCTAAGGGGTTGGCTTTTGATGTTGCTGGGGTATAAGAAAACCGCTCTCGTTTGAGGGCGGTTTTAAAAGCAGCAAAGCACAGCCAAGCCACAAGCCCGACTATGCTTTGCCTCTATGGATATATTTGATGCACACTGAATTATTACTATATTAGTATATCATATTGTTGTGAGAAAATCAAGGGGGTAGGACTTTTTTTACCACATTCTTTTGCATCACTTATTAATGGTTCGCACACTACATCGATCAAATACTCGCTGTTTCGGCTGAAACTTGTTTTTCTTTCTTTTTAATGAAATTCTTTGTTATTTTGATAATGTCTCTATAGAATCCCGACTCTCTTGCTTCAATTTCATCAACAAATCTTATTATATATACCAATAATAAAAACGAAATAACTGTAATTAATCCTGACTCAAACCTATTTAGCTCACCAAGCAAAGTTATAAAATAAGAACCTGATATAATCGACCCACATAATACCATCAATGCTTTTTTAATATTCCCTTTATTTTTATTATGCTCCATTTCCATGCTTTTAACATAATGCTTAAAGTTCTTTAAGTGCTGAACAGTTTTAGCATTTGATAAACAGCCTTCTATATGATTCTTCCACATTTGATATGTATTGTTATCCTTATTTTGTAAAGCACAGCTATGACAGCTTGATTGATCATCAATGCACTCTTTACATACATTTTTTCTTTTACATACGCTATCGTATTTATCATATTCCACAGAAATATCCATAATATCATAAAATGGTATTACACGCTTAGAGAAATGCTTCCTTGCAGATTTATTAATCCTCGAGCATAAGTAATTAATAAAATGACCTAATAATACACCTAATAACACCACAGACACAGAAATCATCGATACAATAATATAATACATATAATCACTCCTTGTTTAATAATACTTCCAGCGATACTTCTCCAGTCTGATCACCTGCTCTTCATCCGTTTCCTTCACACCGTTTTTATAGTCATAACCCATTTTTCGATAGAACTCTACCGCTGTAATTGATGCAGGTATCTCGATGCGGTTTGCTCTCAAAAAGTACTCGTCCTGCTCCAGTGTCTGAATTATCATTCTCCCGATCCCTTTTCCCTGATATTCGGGCAGAACAAAAATCGTCAGCAAGATGCTTTCAGTGGTGCTCCCCCAGTATCCTGCGATTGCACCGCAGCCAACGATCTTGTGATTATCACAAGCAACATACATATGACCCTCTTTTGCACGCTCTGTCAGCACAACGGCTGAATGCGATGCTATGCATTCATTAATATACTCAGAGGAATAATCCTTACTGTTGCTCGTTTTCAAGGTAAAGGCAATAACCTCTGCTGTTTCTTCGGCATCCGATTGTTTGAATGGTATGATTATCATGTTTTCCACCTTCTTATTCTTTACTTATCTTAGCTTTTTTAGTATAGCACACATCTTAGGTCAAGTCAAACGAATGTGATAAATGTGATACTCTTTTGAAAAATAGACTCCTTTGTGCAGTTTGCAGTGATATATTTGTCACACCGGGTGTTCAGTTGTGCAGATATACAAAAGTGATAAATTTATCACTTATCGTATTGACAAGCAAGGATAAATGTGATATTATTATCACATCAGGTGAGAAATAAATCACACTAAAGACAAAACGGAGGAGACAACTATGAAAAACAACACATCGGTATTTGACGGAAAGACACAGGCAAAGATCAACAAACTGACAAAGGAGTACAAAGACAAGAGCCACAGCCGTCAGGAAAGGCAGGAGGCCTTCAGAGAGTTAGCCAGAGTCAAGTATATTGCAGACCCTCGCCCTTCGATCTCGGTAAGAAAGCAGGCAAAGCTCGATGCAGCAGCTTGGTTCCTTGATGCTTTGCTTTTCGGCTGCATAACCTTTGCGAAAAGACAAATGAACGAAGGAATGGGAACCGTTTTTTCAATCATTCTGAGTGCTGTAATGGTCATCACTGTGATGTATGCGATATCAGTCGAGCGAAAGTATAAAAAGGAGCTTGACGATGAGCTCTCCTTAAACAGCAAAAAGCGTGCCTCGGAGCTTGCAGGACTGACTATGATAATAATAGCGGCTGCGGTCGGTATGCTTGTATTTACAATGCTTGAAAAAAGCTTTACTCTGAACAGCGACAACTGGCTGGGGCTGTTCTGCACAGTGGTGTTCCTGTACTCGTTCTTTGAGAAGCTGTTTTTCCTGATCGTTGAGGGCAAGGACAGCGCAGAGGCAGAGGAGGACGAATAATGGCAGAGTTCACAACGAGATTAAAGGAGCTTCGGGCTGCGAAAAATATGAAGCAGGGCGAGCTTGCCGAGCTTGTCGGTGTGCGGCGTGAAACGATCATCAGGCTTGAAAAGGGACAGTATAACCCCTCACTGAAGCTTGCGATAGACATAGCAAGGGTGTTTGGCTGCACGGTCGAGGATGTGTTTATTTTTGAGGAATGAGCGTACATCAAAAATAACCCCCTTGGTTTTTCCAAAACAATATGATATACTAATAAGCAGTAATACTATAGTGTGCTATTATATATACATAAAGGCAAAGCATAGTCGGGCTTGTGGCTTGGCTGTGCTTTGCTGCTTTTAAAACCGCCCTCACCAGAGAGCGGTTTTCGTACATTGCCGATATCGGCTGAGTTGATGTTGAGCAGCTGATTGATCTGCTCCTCGGTAGCCCCTTCAAAAATTTTCGTTACGTCTTCACGCTTCATAATGATTCCTCGCTTTCAGTTTTTTATCACGGTACCTTTCCGCATTGCTTGATAGTTTCTCGTCATTCCGGACAAAATAAAAGCGCTCTGCCCGGGACATTTATGTCCTTAGCAAAACGCTGATATACTTATTTGATTTCTCTCCCCGGGGAGAGTTAAAGTTCTATGCCTTCAAGTTCAGCTCTGAGCTCGAGCAGATGAAGATACTCCCCCATAACGCTCTGCTGACGATGCATAAGGTCGCACCTGAGCGTTTCCTCACGTTCACGGGCTCTCTCCTCTGCCGTTCCTGTGCAGGGGCTTGTGTCAAGGTGCCTGAGTATCTCTTTGCTGTTATTGAACTTTTTGAGCTTCTCCCAGCGTTCCTTTAACTGAGCATATTCCTGCTGCATTCTTTCCTTGAATTCTTCCATTTTCACCATTTCCTTTCTATTTTTGGGTATAAGAAAACCGCCTTGTTACGGGCGGTTTAGTCTTATTTGTCTGTTATTGTGTTTTCTTTTTTTCAGCAATAAGCTTTTTCTTGGCTGATGCTTCAGCTTCAAGCCTTTGAATTTCTTGCATTCGCTGCTCTTTGGACATTCTTTTGATTTTCTCGGGAATGCTCAGCCTGTCATTGATAAAAAACTCTTTTTCAGCCATTTTTCACACCTCCATAAAGCTTACACTATGGTTCTCCATAATCTTTTTTAACGTCATAATTTGTGCATCAAATTCTTCAAGCCCTTCTTCAATAAACTCGTTCATATAAAGGTTATACAACGTTTCACTGATCTCTTGTTCTGAAGTGTATCTAAACACTTTCCCGTTGTGACAAGCAATATATCCTTCAGTATAATTATTATTGTAGCATGAATTAAAATCATCAACACTTGGCGGCATACTGCTCGGGTGTGTATGAAGAGTAATGATATTACTTTTCCCCGACAATGCTTTTTTTATGCTCTCGGTATATCTAATTGCCCTTTCATCAGTACTGTCTGTAACAGAATGAATAATCTCACCCGTAGTCGCATCGATCCAATACATATCTTCAAAAGCAGTTCCACTCCGATGCTTTAGAGCCTCTTTTGAGCAATCATATAAAGCCTTATTAACCTTTGGATTATCAGTAGCATTATCAAATTTACGTTTATACTCTCCACTGTCAATATAAGATTTATTCACAA
>ONLC01000025.1 GCA_900318545.1 uncultured Eubacteriales bacterium | reverse complement strand
CCTATCCTGTCACCCTCGGGCACACGCAGCAGCTCCACGCTGTACCTGACTGTCGGCTTATACTTATAGGCTATGGAGCTTCTCAGAGCCAGAGCCGTGTTCGCCGCTGCGTCTTTGATAAATCGCTCGTCCATAAGAGAAAAGATATTATCGAAAATATCCCTTATCCTTCTTTCAGGTGTCATCACTGAGACCCTTTCCGCCAATATCTGATTTATCATATTCGATCTGTTCGTTCCAAGCTTCATCGCCAGCATATCCACCGCTGCTACGACCTCATCATTAAGCACGATGCTGTACACACTTTTGCTCATTCGGTTCACCTCTTTGGTTTGTGTATCAATCTTTATATATAATATACCACACGTTTTATAATTTGTCAAGGGGTTTATATAAATTTCTTTACACGTTTTTGAAGACATAAAAAGAGCAGAGACTTTCATCTCTGCTCTTAAAGCTATTCGTGAAGCTCGTAGGCCGTGTCCTCGTCGATTATCTGAAGCATTATCTCAGCAGGCTTCGGGTCAAACTGAGTGCCCATGTTCTTTTCTATCTCCTCACGGACTACGTTCTGCGGCAGGAACTTACGGTAGCTCCTGTTTGAGGTCATAGTGTCATAGCTGTCTGCCACAGCGATTATCCTTGCCATGAACGGGATATCGTCTCCTGCCAAACCATCGGGATAGCCCTTGCCGTCATAACGCTCATGGTGCCACCTTGCACCGATAGACAGGTCAGGCCTGCTCTTGATCTCCGAGAGTATCTCATAGCCAAGTACAGGGTGAGTTTTTATGATCTCATACTCCTCATCGGTCAGGCGTGAAGGCTTATTGATTATAGCATTCGGAATTCCTATCTTTCCTATATCGTGGAGAAGTCCCATATACTTATTGATTATAGCATTCGGAATTCCTATCTTTCCTATATCGTGGAGAAGTCCCATATAGTAGATGTCATCCTGTGCCCACTCGGAAAGTCCCAGCCTCTTTGCTATCATTCGTGAGTACTTCGCAACTCTTACCGAGTGACCGTTCGTGTACTTGTCCTTAGCATCTATTGTATGGGCAAGTGCTTCCATGACCTCTTCGGAGAGCTCCTTTATGTTCTCCTTAGCCTTGTTGATATCATCAACGTATCGGTCGATCTCAACCGCAAGAGCCGTTATCTCGTCGGTAAGCTCACCTATCTCATTTCGTGACTTTATTTGTGCAGTTCTCTTTACCACGTCGTCACTGTCTTTGTTCTTAGTGTAGTCATGTACAGCACTTTGCAGCTTCGACAGAGGTCTCGCTGCTATCCTGTCAACAACTGCCATAAGCAGTGCACAGATAAGAATCATACCTGCCAGAGAAAAGATGCCCGTGATCCTGATATTTTTCTTCAGGTCAATATTGAATTCGTCCCAGTTATACTCAAGACACAAAACTGCCTTCAGCTCACCGTCATATCTCAGAGGCATACAAGCAACATAATAGTTCTTGCCATTGCTGTCCTCGTTGTTTACTCTTTCAAATTCTATATTATTTGTTTTTTTTGAGAGCAGCTCCTCTGCAGCAGGGTGATCGCTGATATCATATTTCCATACAGTTCCTATAGGATCGCCCTTTTCATTCTCGCTGCTCGAATCATAATAAACATAGCCCCTGCTGTCATCTCTGACATCTATCATATACAGTCCGTCATAGTTGAAAAATCCGAACTCATAATCAAGCCTGCTGGAGAAAGAGCTGTAATTCATTTTTGCGACCGCAAGCTGCATCTCAGGAGAGCTATTTCTAATATACTCCTCGATATCCTCAGCAGATGTATTAAGTTCCATGAACATTTTGGCTTCATCTTCGGATATCTCACCATGTATCTCATCAGTATGATCCTTTACATAATCGAAAAACCACGAGGGTGCGATCATATCGTTCATGTTCTCACGGAGCTTTTCAAGGTCACGCTCCATCATGTCATTCTTAGCAGTCAGATAGGTGCTTGTGCTGCCGTAATATATACCTATGCTTCCTATAACTATAGACAGTATATTAAAAAAAACAAGTATACCTGCTACCTGCCATCTGAGCTTTTTACGCCTAGCTTTCTTTTCTTTATTCATAGTCAGCCCTCTGTAAAAGTTCAATCTTTTTACTAAAGAAATTATAGCACACTGCATACTAAAAATCAATAGCATACACCGCTAAATATTATACAAATTTTGCAAGTTCGGGATACTGTGTTTTCTGTCGATTGTAACTATAAAAGCCCCTGTGAAGTCTCACAGGGGCTTATGATCTCCGTATATCAATGCAGCAGAAAGCTGATCGGATGAACGCTCTCTATAACAACGCTCGATTTGTATGAGCCGTCAGCAGCTGTAACATCGGCATAAGCAACTTTTCTTCCAAGCTCATCTCTGCCGACAGATGATATCTCAAACTCATCATCATCAAACCGCACCTTCATGCCCGTCTGCATAAGCTCACTGTCCATATCTGTGAGGTATATCGCCGCCTCACCGCCGCTGACAACTGCCTCTGCATCAGCCAGCGTTTCCATACTGCTTACGCTCGCCCACACAAAAAGTCCTGCCAGCAGTGCTATAACAGTTCCGAGTATTATCCACACTCCCGGACTTGTAACCTTGAAATAATCAGAAAGCTGCTCGGGCGAGGTGATTCTTTCAAGTGACTTCTGCCCGTTTTGCTGAGAACTCTCTGCCATACCGCTCCCCCTATCCGATGTTTTTCCTGATAGTCAGAATGTTTTGCCCGTCCTTATACTCATAGCTGACATCGTCCATAGTTTTTTTCACCATAAATATCCCCAGACCGCCCTTTTTACGCTCCTTAAGGGGAATTTTCAGGTTCGGGTCCTCCTTAGCGAGAGGATCATAGGGGTGGCCGTTGTCAATGAAAATAAGCTTTACGGTTATGGGATCCTCGGTAGTTTCAACACGGATAAATGTTCTTCCGACCTCAGGGTCATAAGCATAGCTTGAGATGTTCACAAATATCTCCTCAACTGCTACACAAAGCTGAGTTTTTTCTTTCAGGCTGCAGTCAGTATGTTCGATGCTTTTTTCCACAAAGCTCAGCACCTGCGGCAGGTTTTCACGTACCGCCTGAATATCCAGTTCCTTCATTAAGTACTCCTATTCTATAGTAAGATCCTCGATAAAGCCTGTGATCTCAAACACTTCTCTCACCTCAGGGCTTACGTTTTTAACGATCATTTCACCCTGATCCTCCATTATCTGCATCGCAGTGAGGAGCACTCTTAAGCCTGCACTTGATATGTAAGCCAGCTTCTCAAAATCGAACACAAGCTTTGTTACGCCCTCAAGACCTGTTTCAAGCTTGCTTTCAAGCTCGGGCGATGTGAGGGTATCAAGTCTGCCTTCAACAGCGATAGTAAGCTCAGTCTGATTTCTTGTCATATTGATAGTCATAGTTTTGCCTCCGCTATATTGATTGTAATAGTTCACAAATTTATACTATATTATACCATTATTTTATGTAATTGTCAATGCAAAAAGCCGAACAGCACTTAACTGTCCGGCTCAGAATTACTGATCTTTCTTCATCGTCTTTACAAGAACTGCCTTCTGTGCGTGGAGACGGTTCTCTGCCTCCTCAAAGATCTCATTTGCATGAGCCTCAAACACCTTCTCGGTGATCTCCTCCTCACGATGAGCTGGCAGACAATGCTGTACCATTGCATCGGGCTTTGCAGCAGACATTATCTCGTCATTTATCTGGTAGCCTGCAAATGCTATCTTACGCTTTTCGGTCTCGGCCTCCTCACCCATTGATGTCCATACGTCTGTGAAGAGAACATCTGCGTCCTTAGCGGCTTCAAGAGGTACATTCGTCATTGTGAACTTATCGCCGAACTGCTTTGTGAAGTCAAGCACCTGCTTATCTGGCTGATAGTCATCGGGGCAGGCAATGCTTACGTCCATGCCGACTTTAAGTCCGCCCACAATAAGTGAGTTTGCCATGTTGTTGCCGTCACCGATGTAGCACATTTTCAGACCGTTGAAGGTTCCCTTGAACTCACGGATAGTCATAAGGTCTGCAAGCACCTGACAGGGGTGACAGAAATCTGTCAGACCGTTTATTATCGGGATAGAGCCGTACTCGGCAAGATCCTCGACCTCCTTCTGCTCAAAGGTACGGATCATTATTCCGTCAAGGTAACGTGAGAGAACTCGTGCTGTGTCCTGAACAGGCTCTCCACGGCCTATCTGAAGGTCACGGTTTGAAAGAAACAGTGCCTGACCGCCAAGCTGATACATTCCTGTCTCAAAGCTTACACGGGTACGGGTAGAGGACTTCTGGAATATCATTCCGAGTGTCTGACCCTTTAAGATATGGTGTGTAATGCCGTTTTTGTTCTCATATTTGAGCTGGTCGGCAAGATTGAGTATCTCCATGATCTCGTCAGTTGACAGATCGAGCATTTTAAGTAAGTGTTTCATCGTTGTCCTCCATTATTCTGATAATACTTTTTCAAGGATAGCAAGACCCTTGTCGATCTCTTCATAGGTTATTGTGAGAGGCGGCAGGAACCTCAGCTTTTCCTTTGCAGTAAGTACGAGCAGGCCGTTATCAAGGCAGGCTTTGCAGACATCTGCTGCTTTTTTGTTCTTGAAGAGCACTCCGAGCATAAGGCCTGTTCCTGTTACGTTCTCAACCTCATCAAGAGCCATAAGCTTCTGATAGAGGTAATAGCCCTTCTGGCAGACCTCATCAAGGAAGCCCTCTGAAAGAACGGTATCAAGAACTGCGTTTCCTCCTGCACAGGCAAGCGGGTTTCCGCCAAAGGTTGAGCCGTGAGTTCCCTTTGTGAGCACACCGCTTGTTTTCTCGCTCATAAGGCAGGCACCTATAGGCACTCCGCCTGCAAGCCCCTTTGCAAGAGTGGTTATGTCAGGCTTTACACCGAAAAGCTGAGAGGTGAGCAGTGCTCCTGTTCTTCCCACGCCTGTCTGCACCTCATCGGCTACAGTGAGAATATCACGCTTGCCGCACTCCTCAAAGATAGCATTTATATACTCCTTATCAAGGGAGATCACTCCGCCCTCACCCTGAACAAACTCAAACATTACTGCACAGACCTTGCCGTCATTCTCATCAAGCACCCTTTTCAGGTCGTCGATGTCATTTGCCTTTGCATTCACAAAGCCCTCAACAAAGGGGAAAAAGTAATTGTGGAAGGTCTCCTGACCTGTTGCGGAAAGGGTAGCTATAGTCCTTCCGTGGAAGCTGTTCACAAGAGTAACTATGATGTTTCTCTCGGCGTCCTTGCCGTACTTGTCAAAACTGTACTTCCTTGCGACCTTGATAGCACACTCATTGGCTTCAGCACCGCTGTTTCCGAAGAACACCTTGTCATAGCCTGCTGCCTCGCAGAGCTTTGATGCGAACTCTGCCTGCACCTTTGTGTAATAGTAATTTGAGGTGTGCTGTATGCTCTTAGCCTGAGCACATACAGCCTCGACCCATTTGTCATTGCAGTAACCAAGGCTGTTTGTACCTATACCCGAGCCGAAGTCAATATAGGTTTTTCCGTCCTCGGCTGTTGCGGTACGCCCCTCGCCCTTGTCGAGCACAAGATCATAACGCCCATAGGTAGGAGCAACGTGCTCGTTGAATTTCTCTATAGTATTCATTTTATCAGTCCTCCGAAGGCTTTTGTTCTGCTTTTTCCTCACGGGATACATTCATCAGGAACATTCCCGCAGGGTATTGACGAAGCATTGTTACAAACTGCTGCTCGTCAGCAGGCGAAAAGCCCGATTTCTTTATTGTGTAGTTTTTATCAGCTCTGATCTGATAGCTGCTTCCCGTATCGTTTACCTTTGTGATATCAGCGTAAAGCACCTCTGCTCTCTCGCCGTTCATCTCAGCCGTGAAGCGGTCATCATAGAAGTCATAATGCCACTGAAAATGCTCGTTGAGAACATGAGTGTCCTGTACTGTATTCTCTCCCATTGAAATGAAGAGGACTCTGCACACTGTAACAGCTGAAATCATTGCAAGACCTATCAGCAGTATTATCCACCATTTCAGCCCGGTCGCTCCGATAAGCACAAGGAGAATAACTATCACCAGTATATACGCCAGCCAGAAGGCCGATGCTATCTTCGAGTTTGCTTCATCATGCTCATTATGCTGACCGTCAACATAAAGCACCTTTTCGACATTAGTATCGTTTGAAAACAGTATTATCTTTTCCATAAGCCCTCCGATCAGACGAACTGGGTACCGATGCCTTCGCTTGTAAGGAGCTCTATAAGTATAGAGTGTGGAACTCTGCCGTCGATGATAACGGTCTTTTTAACTCCCCTTCTGACTGCCTCAACACAGCAGTCTATCTTAGGTATCATACCTCCGCTGATTATGCCCGAGGCTTTAAGATGCGGCACCTCGCTGACATTTACCTGAGGGATAAGCGTTGAGGGGTCGTCCTTGTCCTCAAGAAGTCCTACTATATCAGTCATAAGAACGAGATTCTCGGCTCTCAGGCACGAGGCTATTCTTGCGGCTGCGGTATCAGCATTTATGTTATATGGCTGACCGTCATCACCGATTCCGACAGTTGCGATTATCGGAACATAGCCGTTATTGAGTGCATCAATTATAGGCTTAGTGGTGATCTTTCTTATCTCACCGACATAGCCGTAATCGGTCTCGGTGTCCATTTTCTGAGCGAGTATCAGCTGTCCGTCACAGCCGCAGAGACCAAGTGCTCTTCCGCCGTGAAGTGTCAGGGCACTTACAAGCTCCTTGTTTACCTTTCCGCAGAGAACCATTTTAACTATGTCCATAGTCTCCGCATCGGTATATCTGAGGCCGTTTATAAACCTGCTCTCAATGCCCACTCTTTTAAGCATAGAGTTTATCTCAGGGCCGCCGCCGTGAACGAGCACTACCTTAATGCCTACCTCGGTAAGGAGGACTATGTCACTCATTACAGCTTCCTTGAGCTCATTATTTGTCATGGCATTTCCGCCGTATTTAATGACTACTATCTTGTCATGATACTTCTGAATATACGGAAGTGCATCAATCAGTATCTGACTGCGTATTTTATTTGAAATATCCATTTTACTTCACTTACCCTTTTATCAGCTTCTGTAGTCGCCGTTTATCTTGACGTAATCGTATGTCAGGTCACAGCCCCATGCCTTTGCCTCGGCATCTCCCTCTGCGAGCTCTACATCTATGAAGATCTCATCCTCGGAAAGCACCTTCTTTGCAGTTTCCTCGGAGAATTCAATCCCTGCTCCGTTCTCGCATACATCTATCTGTCCTGCCTTTGAGGAGAGCGATACATTCACCTTGTTTATATCGAAGTCAGCCTCGGCATAGCCTATCGCACAAAGAATACGTCCCCAGTTTGCGTCAGCTCCGAACATCGCACACTTGAAAAGCGGTGAGCAGATAACGCTCTTAGCAACGGTTATCGCAGTGTCCTGATCCTGAGCGCCCTTTACTCTGCATTCAAGAAGCTTTGTTGCACCCTCACCGTCCTTAGCGAGCATTTTTGTTATGTTCATCATAACTATGTAAAGTGCCTGCTTAAAGGTCTCGTAATCCTCGCCCTCGGAGTCAATCTGAGGATTTTCTGCCATACCGTTTGCCATTACTGCAAGCGTATCGTTTGTGGACTGGTCGCCGTCAACAGACAGGCAGTTATAGGTTATCTTTACATTCTCTCTGAGTGCCTTTTCAACCATCTCAGAGGTGATGCTGCAGTCGGTAGTCACAAGGTTCAGAGTGGTTGCCATGTTCGGGTGGATCATTCCGCTGCCCTTACCCATAGCGCCCATTCGGCAGACCTTTCCGCCCACAGTGAACTCAACTGCTACCTCTTTCTTGACCGTATCTGTAGTCATAATAGCTTTTGCAGCCTCTTCATTCTTATCATAGGCAAGCCCCAAAACAAGCTCATCTATCTTCTTTTCTACAGGCTCTATCGGGAACACCTGCCCGATAACACCTGTCTGTGCTACAAGCACCTCTTCGGGCTTTATACCGAGCCTTTCAGCTGTAAGCTCGCACATTCTGAACGCTTTCTGCTCACCGTCGGCATTGCAGGTGTTTGCATTCATAGAATTAAGGATAAACGCCTGAGCCTTGCCCGATGTGGCTTTCAGGTTTTTCTGAGATACCGTTACAGGAGCGCCCTTTACCTTATTCTGAGTGAACACCGCCGCAGTATTGCACATCTTGTCTGAAACTATCAGACAGAGATCATTTTTCTTTGTGCCGAAGGGGCTGTCGTTGCCGTCGCCCCCGGTCTTTTTTATTCCGCAGTACAGTCCGTTTGCCTTAAAGCCCTGAGGTGCACAAACACCGCCCTCAAGATACTTAAATCCCTCAAACTGAACCTTAGTTATCTCTTTGCTCATATCATCATACCTTTCAAAGTAGTCCGTACTTGTCTTTAAGTGTCAGTATCCTGCCTACGCTCTCATCTATTCTCGACTCGGGAATATCACCGTTTTCAACAGCATAATAAAGAGCACTGTAACCGCTTGCAAGCGATGTAGGCATCAGAATAATATCTGCACCTGCATTTATTACCTTTACTACAGCTTCAGCGGTAGAGTAATTGTTTGCTATCGCTCCCATACCGAGAGCATCTGTGATGATAACTCCGTTGTAGCCGAGCTCACCTCTGAGCTTATCTGTCAGAAGTGTTTTTGACAATGATGCAGGAAGCTTATCATCAGTAACATTCGGCAGAGTAAGATGTGCTGCCATTATCATATCTGTCTTTTCCATATTATTTATAAACGGCAGAAGCTCCTGCTCTTTAAGCTCGTCCCATGTCTTATCTACCTGAACATAGCCAGAATGTGTATCAGCCGAGGTATCTCCGTGACCGGGATAATGCTTTATGCAGGTCATAACATTCTGCTCATGGAAGCCGTCTATGCAGGCACTTACCATTCCCGATACTGTAGACGCATCTGTGCCGAAGGATCTGTCTCCGATAACCGTATTATCGGGATTTGTGAACACATCTGCCACAGGCGCAAAGTCAAGATTAATGCCGTACTCCTTCAGATATGCTCCGATTGTTGAGCCTACCTCTCTGGCATTTTCTGTATCCCCCGTATTGCCGACACTCAGCATACTTTCATAATCTGTAACGTGAAAGTCGGGGTCATTTGCAATTCTTGCTACCTGACCGCCCTCCTCATCTATAGAGATGAAGAGCGGATATTTTGAAAACTTCTGCAGGTCTGCACTCAGCTTTGTGAGCTGCTCGGGTTCAGATACGTTATTTGCAAAATAAATGACTCCGCCTACAGGGTATTTCTCTATAGTATCCTTCATTCCGCCGTCGCACCATGTAACGCCGATGTCTGTATTATCATCAGTTTCGAGGGTATCAACTCTCACAATGAAGAGCTGGCATATCTTCTCTTCAAGGGTCATGCTTGCCATGACCTCTGCTGCCTTTTCACTCACTTGAAACTCCTTTGGCTCGGCTTGCGGCTGAGCAGTCTCACTGCTGCCGTCAGTTTCAGCACTGCTGTTTGTTTCAGTGCTGCTGTCGTTTTGCGTTGCTGCCTTGCTTTCGACAGGAGCCGCAGAGCTCTCATCTTCCACCGATACTCCTGTCCGGGTAGGTGTGTATACAGGTCCCTTATCGTTGACCTCCTGTTTAAGCTTTCCGCAGCCTGAAACAGAAGCCAGTGCCATCATCGCTGCGATAAGGATCAGCTTTTTTCTATATATCTTTTTCATTATTCCAATCCCTTTGTTTCGGGAACGCCCAGCATAATGTTCATATTCTGAACAGCTGCTCCCGAAGCACCCTTTCCGAGATTGTCAAGCCTTGACATCAGAAGGATCTGATCGTCATTTCCGCATACGAAAAGCTGCATATCATTAGTGCCCGCAAGAGTGTTTGCCGCAATAAAGCCGTCAGGCAGAGTTTCTGCACCCTGCAGCTCCATCACCTTTACAAAGTGCTCACCTGCATAATGCTCGGAAAGTATCTCGTGGATATCGGCAGGTGTATAGCTCTTTGAAAGGCATCTTGTTATCAGCGGTACTGAAACTACCATTCCGCTGTAGTAGTCATCAACTATAGGGTTGAACATAGGCTTGTATTTAAGGCCGCAGACCGCCTGCATTTCGGGCAGGTGCTTGTGAGCCTGTGCAAGAGCATACTGTCTGGGAGAGAACATCTCCTTGGTTTTGTTTTCGCCCTCCATAGCCTCGATCATTTTCTTTCCGCCGCCGCTGTAGCCCGAAACTGCATGAGCACTCAGCGGATAATCCTCGGGAAGAACGCCTGCTTTTACCAGAGGATATACAAGAGATATAAAGCCGCTTGCATAGCAGCCCGGATTTGCAACTCTCCTTGAGCTTCTTATCCTCTCTCTGTGAGTCTCCGAAAGCTCGGGAAAGCCGTAGTCCCAGCCTGCCGCTGTTCTGTGTGCGGTAGAGGCATCTATTATCCTTGTGTCGGGGTTTGTACAGAGAGCTGCTGCCTCTATTGCTGCCGCATCGGGCAGGCAAAGGAAGGTTATATCAGACTCATTTATAAGTCTTGCTCTCTCGGCAGAGTCCTTTCTCTTCTCCTCAGAGATAGTAAGGATCTCAATATCATCTCTGCCCTCAAACCTCTCAAATATTTGCAGACCTGTTGTTCCTGCACTTCCGTCAATAAATACTTTAGCCTTCATTTTATATCTCCATGATCTATCGTTTAGTTTTTTGTCTGTTATTCTTTGCGTTTTTCTTATTGCTCTCGCTGTGCTGAGATGTCACAACGTTTCCTATTCCCGTCCCGAACAGCACACACAGCACCGTCAGCACTATGAAGTTCGGCACTACCGCCCTTGCGTCCTCGATAAGGACAAACTCCGCAACGCCTGCCGCTATCATCGCCGCAGGAACGTACAGCTTCAGTCCGCAAAGCCTTGTGTATCGAAAGCAGGTCCAGCAGGTGATAACGGGGTAAACCAGGGTGAAGCTCAGAATAAACATCAGATAATTCACCGTAAGCCTTGCTGTCAGGAACCACATCAGTGCTGTGAGCCCCTCCCATATCAGCAGATAAACCACTGCACAAAGCGGAGCCTTATCTTCCAGCTTACTTTTCAAGCTTTGCACGGACATACTCTATCTGTGCCTTCACCGACTCTGGTGCAGGCCCTCCTGCTGCCTTTCTCTGCATTACACAGGTATCAAGGCTGATAGCGTCGTAAACATCGGTATCGAAGGTCTCGCACAGAGCCTTGTACTCCTCTATCGGGAGAGTTTCAAGTGTAAGACCCTTTTCTATACAGATATGCACGAGAGTTCCCGTGATCTTATATGCGTCACGGAAGGGCAGACCCTTTTTAACAAGATAGTCAGCACAGTCAGTTGCATTTATAAAGCCTCTTGCGGCTGCATTTCTCATATTGTCCGGAAGCACCCTCATAGTTGCGAGCATTGGCTCAAAGGTTTTCAGGCAAAGCTTCACAGTATCGCAGGCATCAAAGAGAGCCTCCTTGTCCTCCTGCATATCCTTGTTATATGCAAGCGGCAGACCCTTCAGCATAGTAAGCAGAGTGTTCAGATCACCGTAAACTCTTCCCGTCTTTCCTCTTATGAGCTCGGTTACATCAGGATTTTTCTTCTGCGGCATAATAGATGAGCCTGTTGCATAAGCATCATCAAGCTCAATGAATTTGAACTCCCACGAGCACCAGAGGATTATCTCCTCGGAAAATCTCGACAGGTGCATCATAAGAAGCGACAGTGCCGATACAAACTCAACGCAGAAATCTCTGTCCGAAACACCGTCAAGGGAGTTCTGTGTTATCTCATCAAAGCCCAGTGCATCGCATACCTGCTGCCTGTTTATAGGATAGGTAGTTGATGCCAGTGCTCCGCTGCCAAGGGGCATTATGTTTGTTCTCTTATAGCAGTCATCAAGTCTGCCGAGGTCACGCAGAAGCATCATAGCATAAGCCATAAGGTGATGGCCGAAGGTTATCGGCTGTGCCCTCTGCAAGTGTGTATACCCGGGCATTACTGTTGTGAGGTTCTGCTCAGCAATATCGGTGATAGTCTTTATAAGAGAGACCGTCAGAGCTCTTATCTCTCCCAGCTCATACTTGGCTGTCATTCTTACATCAAGTGCTACCTGATCGTTTCTCGACCTTGCGGTGTGCAGTCTCTTTCCCGTATCTCCGAGCCTTTTTGTAAGCTCAGACTCCACGAACATATGGATATCCTCAGCCGTCGTGTCTATCTGCAAAGCGCCGCTGTCTATGTCAGCAAGTATGCCTTTAAGCCCTTCGACTATTGCTTCACTCTCACTCTTGTCGATAATGCCGCAGTCGCCAAGCATTGCCGCATGAGCCATAGAGCCCTCTATATCAAATCTGTACATTCTGGCATCAAAGGAAATTGAAGAGTTAAAGTCATTCACTCTCGAATCTATCTCCTTTGTAAACCTTCCTGCCCACATCATATTTGCCATTTTTATTATCCTTTCAGCTCATTTTTTGACGCCACATATCAGTATCTGTAACACCTTTGATATGCAGCTCGTCCTTATCAACTATGCCTTCAGCCACTGCCTTCATAGCTACTGCTGTAGGACTTCTTTTAAGCTTACCAGCTATTACGAAGATCGTATGCTCGTTTATATCCTGCTCTCTGAGATACGAAATCTCCTCTTCTGTCCATTCTGAACCTTTATTGGTTTGAATTCTTTCTTTATAGGCTCTGTTCTGATTATTTCTTACACTAACTCTTCTTTTCTTGTGCTTTTCTTTGTAAGCAGGTTCGTTCACTCTTATCTCAACAAGCTTATCAAGAAGAAGCTGCTGCATATTCTTATCGTATGCAAAATGACTCCTTAACTCACCTGTTTTATAATCAGGTGTCAAAACCTTGTACAAGCCCGCACCCGTTCCCTTCGGAGTTACGATAAGCCTTGTCAATGAATAGCCGTCATCTTCAAAATCGAGATACCCATTTTCGATCAGCCAGTATAAAAACGAATAGCGTGAATACGAATATCCGCCGTTGAGAGCAGTGTCACGGCCGACGTATACTACAAACAAAATTTCAGCAAGAAGATCATCTACAGGCAAAGCCTCGGGCACCTTGAATTCTACCCTCTCATAATTACCCGTTTCAGGCATATCTTTCTCCCCCTTTTACATTCTTTACTAAAAAAGCTTTGCGGCGAGAGATAAAAAACTCGCCGCATTCGCTATGCCCGTATGGGCTTATTTTTTGGTTTCAGTTTCCTTGTTGTGCTGCTCGAGAAGCTTCTGTACATCAATGCCGTTGATCTTCAGACCATCGATCTTGCAGTCTGTTATCTCAACGTTTGTCAGGTCACAGTGAATGAACTGCGAGTTTTTCAGCACAGGGTTCTTGAACTCAACATTAGTCATGATAGAGCAGCCGAAGCGTGAGCCGCTGAGGTTCACACCCAGGAACTTTGAGTCTACCATATACATATCTTCAAACTTAGAGCCCTTGATGCTCACATTGTTGAACATAGTCTCGTCCATGTTCACATCATCAAAATTTGCTTCCTTGAGGTTTACATTATTGAACTTTGCTCCGCCGAGGTTAACGTCCTCAAACGTAGAATTCGGCAGGCTGTCATAGGATATTTCTACCTTCTTGTCGATAGCAGCTTCAAATATGCTGTTCTGATCTGCCATATCAATTACCTCCAGTATTCAGTTACTTGTTCTGAGCTCTCTTCTGCTCAAGCTTAGCTCTGACCTTGATCGGAAGTCCGAACAGATTGATAAAGCCTGCAGAATCAGCCTGATTGTATACGTTGTCCTCATCAAATGTAGCAACCTCTTCATCATACAGGGTATACGGCGAAGTAACACCTGCATTGATTATGTTGCCCTTATAAAGCTTCAGTCTTACATCACCTGTAACGGTCTTCTGTGTTTCGGTAACGAAAGCACTCATAGCCTCTCTGAGAGGTGTGAACCACTGACCGTTATAAACGATGTCTGCAAACTTGATAGAAAGGTACTGCTTAACTCTTGCAGTTTCCTTATCAAGTGTGATAGTCTCCAGCACATCATGTGCATGATAAAGTATAGTTCCGCCGGGGGTCTCATA
>ONLC01000179.1 GCA_900318545.1 uncultured Eubacteriales bacterium | reverse complement strand
ACTCTGCTTTCAAGCTTTATATCCTTGATAATTTCTGCTATATCCTCAATGTTTTCGTGGCTAATACCCGGTGACGGCACAAGTCAGTATGATTATCTTCAGATGTACCATACTCAGGTGCAGGAAATACAAAGCCGTTTGCAGGAAGAAATTGACGAAAACTATGAATATACTCCTGAATACAGGTATGATGATACCGAGATCACGAGCTTGAACCAATATGGAAATCTCACGCTTTCTGTTGATGAGAATGCGGTTATAGCTGCTTGTGCGGCAAAGGAGTTTCAAGTCGGAAATGACACTCTGACCGATGAAATGTTAAGTGAGGTAATTGAGAACTTTTATTCATACTCTCACAAAACAGAGAACGGGTATTGTCCGGATCACGACTGTATGATCGATGAGAATACTGAGCTCGTCGTTAATGACGGATTTAGTATCAAAAGTCGGGAATACATAGCGGCGGAGGATAAGTATGCAGTTACATTCACCGGAGATTGTTATGAGCACACATCATCTGTTTTTACCGTTCTGACCATTGGTACAAGTGACGGGGATATAACCGGGACGGGGTATGCCGAGATAGATGGCTCTGCTTGGGAAATAACGTATAACATTGACAGCGACAGCTATTCGGATATTGATTGGGACGATATATCCATAAAGACCACAACAATATACTGCGATAACCCCGATCACGTTATTTACTACGGAGAGGTAGTGAATTTCGACGCAGAGACCGGGCTTGAGAATATGAGCTTTACTGATGATGTAGAGGGAATGTTCTGGACGTTCTATTCTATCTTGCAGCAAGGAGGGTTTTGATGTTCGGCTCACTTAAAAGATTAAGAAACAGCTTAAAAATGACAGACCTTTCTTCAAGGCAGGAATCACAGGAAAGTGATAAGGGTAAGGATAATAGGGCGGTCATCATAATAGCAGCAATGCTTGCCGTTACAGTCATACTTACACTTGTAAAGGCTACTTATGACCCGGTAACTCAGGCAGAGCTTAAAAGTCTGAAGATAAGTGCCTTTGACGTTGTATTATTCCTAGCGGCTGTTATAGGGTATTTTGTAATGAAGAAAAGGGGGAAGAAATGACAGAAAGGAAAGAAAAGCTGACAGCAAGGCTTGATAAAGTCCGCAAGAACATAGATGATACCAAGCGGCTGATAGCTTATCACAAGAAAATGCTGAAAATCTATCAGCGCAAGGAAACAGAGCTTTGCGACAGGCTCGAAAAGGAGCAGCTAAGTGACCTGTTCAAGACGGTCAAGGATAAGGGCTGCGATATTGAGGCTATAAATACGGCTATCAACAATGGGGAGTTTTCGGCTGAGAGCGATCCGGCAAGCAACGTTTTGGATAGAAAAGAGTATCATAACGCTGATGATCGGAAAATGAAAGGGGAAGATAACAACTGATGAAGACTAAGATCAAAAATGCTATCAAGCGTACAGTGTCAACAGCACTCGCTGCGGCTATTGCGGTGAGTACACTTGCAACAAGTGTCTCGGCAGCTTCAACGGGAATTGCTATGGGATATATGTGGAACAGTAATGTGAATCCCACGATATACACCACAAAGTATGCGGCAAGCGGAGGTAAAGGAAGTCTTGCTTATGCAGAGCAGATCTGCCGTTTCGTTCCTTCGGGCAGCTCTGACTGGGTGTTTTGTATCGAACCGGGAGCAGCTATGCAGGGAACGAACGTTAATAACTGGTACACGCAGTACGGCTTTACCAAGTATGATACCTTTGACCTGACTGACAAGATAGCCGCTGACAGTCTTTCCTATTGGAAATCACTCGGCGGTACTGACGGTGCGATAGCAAAATATATGGGGCTTGTGCAGTATTACGGCTATTCCAGTCATAAAACAGGCGACTATTTTGCAGCGACACAGTGCCTCATCTGGGAGCTTGTTCTGAATTACAGAGGGCATACCGCTTCGACCTTCGGAAAGTGCAGTGATATGCTCTGGAATGACTTTACCTATCCGACAGGCGGCTGGTGTACAAGGGCAGGCGTTGAAAAGGCATACAATGAGATAGTTGCCAGTGTCAAGAGCCACTACAACCTGCCTAAATCAATGAGATCAACTAAGGCAGAAGCAAAAGAAGAGCCTGCACTCATAATGAAATACAATGCTTCAAATATGCGTTATCAGGCAAGCTTTAGTATAACAAGTGCTTTCCTTAAAGCAGATACGCTGGTGCATGATTTCAGCAGCTTGGAGAACAAGCTGACAAGCCTTATCAAGAGCAAATTCAGCGGAACCTACGGCAAGGACTACGGAATTGAAAAGACTACCAGCGGTGAATACACCAAGTTCACAGTATGGAGCAAGACAAGACAGTTCACATCATCTGTATATACTACCGATGATATCTCTATGCAGATGAAAAGCGGTCTTAAAAAGCAGGAAAGCCTGTTTGCAAAGAGCTATTATCAGACCTGTATCCTTTCAACAAAGCTTGATCCTGTAAGCGGATATATAGGGCTTGCGGCATACAATGAGCCTAATCTTACAGTTGAAAAGACTTTTACTGATTCGCATAATAAGGCGATAACAGGTACAGAGCTTAATACTCTGCTCGGCAAGACGACATTTGTTGTAAGCTCAAATATAAACAGTACAAAGCAATATGTAGTTGCAACGTATAACAGCGAAAAGAATTACTATGTGTTCAGCAAGTACACAACCTCAGTGAGTGAGGCGACTAAATTCAAGACGCTCGTAAACAGCAGTAATAAGGGTAAGTTTACCCTTTACGATCTGCCCACCTCCACATCTTCGGGTAGATCATATACCGTGTCCGAGTACAGCGTTCCCGATACCGACAGATATGAAAAGCTGTCCAAGAGCGTTACTCTTCCCTCGCCTACAAGTGACTTTGCCGCAAACGCAGGCACAGGAACCGTTAAGTTTAACAACAACGAGGAAGGCTATGACGCAAAGGTTGGCACAGCGACCCTCGACAAGATCGTAAAGAACGGTGACGGTAAGGCTCTGTCAACAGACAACGAGGCTGACATCAAGACACTCTCTGACATCTACAAGTCCACAAAGTTCATTGTGGGCTATTGGGACGGCAGCACTATGAGATACCTCTCAAACGGCTACACCTCCGCCAAGAGTGCATTTAGCGGCGACCTTGCCGACCTCGACAACTTCACAGACGTGACCTACAAGACAGGTGACGGAATGTACTACGTTCCCACCAAGCTGAACAGCAATCACAAGGTGGTATTCGATTCAAGCAGAACAACGACCGATATGTCAAAGGCTTATGTGTTCTCAACCGGATATAACTATTCGGGCGATGATACCTGCGACTATTTCGGTGAGGTGTTCCTTAATCTCCTGCCGCTGACATCAAGCAATTACTCACAGGAGATAGTGTTCATCGAGGTCAACGGTTCTAAGGGTTACGGCTACGATGAGAGCCTTGATACAAGCAAGGCATACAACCTGTCAAGTCTTGGCTCAAATACAAATAAGAGAGCAATTTCGGGGCTTGTGAAGAACGATACCGGCAAGGATATTATGATCACAAGCGGCTCTTCAAAGTATGTTGTTGCAAACGGCAATTATTATCCTATCAGTGCAAACAAGCTGGAGAGCAACAGACTGCACAGCAATGCGGAGATCATCAATGAGCTGACTTCATACGAACTGGTACTCACCAAAAAAGACGATGCAAATACTGTTCTGCCCGGAGCAAAGTACGGGCTGTATAACAGCAGCAAAAAGCTCCTCAAAACAGGCACTACAGGTGCTGACGGCAAGCTGAGATTTGACTACAACCTCCTTCCCAACACCGATTACTATGTCAAGGAGATCACTGCGCCCGACGGCTATGTGCTTGATAACACCTACTACAAGATCAACCGCAGCAACAGCGTTGTGAATGATACAGACACATTCTCCAATGCCAAGCTGAGCGATTACGGCTATGAGGTAAAGGACAAGACCTATGAGCTGAAGATCGAGGTCAATAAGTACGATGTGATCAACAATGTAAATGTCGAGGGCATTGAGTTTGATGTTACACTCGGCGGTAAGAGTGTCGGCACTATGGAAACCGATGCTGACGGCTATGCCTGCATCGAGCATCTGCCCCTCGGCAAGCTGAACGGCAAGACCTTTGAAAACGTCTATGTCATCACCGAAAAGAAAAATGACAAGTATATCATGATCGACGAGGACGGAAATGCCAATCGCACAGTCACGGTGACAACCACAACAGATGACATCGAGAGCAATACAAATCCCGTTATCACCTACACCTGCGATATTCCGAACACGCTCCAGACTGTTGACCTCAAGGTCCACAAGGTCGATGAAGCAGGCAACGGCATCAAGGGTGCGACATTCGACATCTACCCCACAGCAGATGTCACCTTCAACGGCAAGACCATTCAGAAGGCTAACGAGAAGATAGGCACTCTGAAAACCGATGCAAACGGCGTGGCTTCCACCACCTATGTGGAGTATGCTTCGGACGGCACACAGGGCTACAACAAGCAGATACCGATTTATCCCAACTTTGAGTATGCTCTGAAAGAGACCTATGTGCCTGCTCCTTTTGTACTGCCAAAGAATAATGTTACCAAGTTTACGGCAGTTTCGGAGAATAACAACACTCTGACGATACCCCATGAGGTGACTGTTCCCAACACTCACCAGCAGGGCAAGCTGTTTGTGTACAAGCAGGATGGCGATACCAAGAAGCCCCTTTCGGGCGCAGAGTTCGAGGTAAGAGCAGCCGAGGATTTCTATTTTGGCAAGACCAAGATACACTCTGCAAATGATCTTATCTGCACAATGACATCGGGTGCTGACGGCTGGGCAAACAGCGATGACGCTGTTATGTATGTGGGTGCTAAGTACACCCTCACAGAGACCAAGACCGTTGACGGCTATGTTCTGAAAA
>ONLC01000003.1 GCA_900318545.1 uncultured Eubacteriales bacterium | reverse complement strand
ATCATACCCTTTGCAAGGGGTCATATCTGCTCGAAAAAGCCCGAGGACATAGCCGCCGAAACTCAGCTTCTTGTTCAGAGCGGCCATAAGGAGATAATCCTCACAGGGATAAATATGTGCTGCTACGGAAAGGACCTCGGAGATATACGCCTGCCCGATGCTGTAAGGGCTGCCTGCTCTGCGGAGGGCGATTACAGGGTGCGGCTAAGCTCTCTTGAGCCCGAGCTTCTGACCGATGAGGATATAAGGGCTCTGGCGGAGAATGACAAGCTTTGTCCGCATTTTCATCTGTCGCTGCAAAGCGGCTGTGACAAAACCCTCAAACGCATGAACAGGCATTATAACTCGGCTCAGTATGCCGAGATAGTTTTACGGCTGCGTGAGGCTTTCCCGAGCTGTGCCATAACTACCGATGTAATGGCAGGCTTCCCCGGAGAGAGCGAGGACGACCACCGGCAGTCGCTTGAATTTGTGAAGAGCATCGCCTTTGCAGGAGGGCACGTTTTCCCGTATTCAAGGCGTGAGGGCACTGCCGCTGACCGCTTTCCCGAACAGGTAGATCAGCACATAAAAAATGAGCGTGCAAGAGAGCTCCGTGAGGTTATAAAGGCATCACAGCTTGAATATAACCGCTCTCAGACAGGAAAAACTGTACGGGTGCTGTTCGAGCGTGAGAACTCGGAACAGTTTCACAGAGGGCACAGCCCTGAGTATATTAATGTTCGCACAGAACGAAAAACCTCGCAGAGCCTGTGGAGGTGCTTTGCAGATGTGAGGATAATCTCGGCAGATGAAAACGGCTGCTTCGGCGAGATAGTTTAAGGAGGTACACTATGAAAATCACTCTGACAGAAAGAATAAAAACAGCATTTGCTGTGATAATGCTTCTGATCTGCGTTTTGGTTATGCTTTCAGCCTGCGGAGCTTCCTCGGCTGATGATGAGGACACAGCACAAAGCTCTCGGGCGGCTGTTGTAACCACCGCAGCAAAACAGGAAAGCGAAAGCACGGCCTCGGCAGCAACAACCACAGCCGTACAGACCACCCCGAAGGAGCAGACTACAACCACAGAACAAACTACAACAACTGCATCGGCTAAGAAAACAGAGTATGTTGAGTACTGGTTCAGAACAAAAAAGCTCAGAGATTCTCACTATGAGAAGCACGGAATTGAAATGGGCTTCTCTTCGGCTGATGAGTACAGAAAGGCCGCAAGCGATGTTATCAACGATCCCGATGCACTCTCGAAGATCGAGAAGGAGGACGGAGATACCTGCTACTACATCGAGGCTACCGATGAGTTTGTTGTACTCTCCACAGACGGATACATAAGAACCTACTTTAATCCCGGCGGAAAAGACTATTTTGACAGGCAATAGTACTTTACTTTTAGTGCAGACTATGGTATAATTAGTATACCTTAACAATGAACGAAAAATGATTTGAAAAGGAGGACAATCATGCCCAACACAAAAGAACTTAAAGACAAATTCTGTGAGATCTACAGGGAGAATATCACAAGGCCGGGCTCTGACAAGCTGCTGCATTTTCTTCTGTCCGAGAACAGCGACTTTTTTACTGCACCTGCATCTACAAGGTTTCATAATTCGTTTGAGGGCGGACTCTGTGAGCACAGCATACACGTTTATGAGTGCCTGAAGGGCTACCTTGAGGGTCAGAGGGCAAGAGAGGAATATGAGCTTGAATACCCCGATGAGTCTATAGCTATAGTTGGTCTGCTCCACGATATCTGTAAGGTAAACCTTTACCGCACAAGCTACAGAAACGCCAAGAATGAACGGGGCGAGTGGGAGAAGGTTCCCTACTATGAGTATCATGAAACGCTCCCCTACGGTCACGGTGAGAAGTCGGTTTACATAATATCCAGCTATATGAGACTGACCCGTGAGGAGGCTATGGCTATACGCTGGCACATGGGCTTCTCGGGAGAGGAGAACAAAAATAATATTGGCCTTGCACTGGAGATGTTCCCCCTTGCACTGGCGGCAAATATCGCCGATATGGAGGCTACCTTCCTGCTGGAGGGCGGACATCAGTGAGGATACTGATAGATGCTGACGGCTGCCCTGTTGTCAGGGAAGCGGTCAGCACAGCAAAAAAGCATGGACTTGCGTGCATTATTATCGCAGATACGGCTCACTTTTTTGAGTCTGACTATGCTGAGGTCATAACCGTTGACAAGGGTGCCGACAGTGCAGACCTAAGACTTGTAAACCTTGCCGTTAAGGGTGATATAGTGGTCACTCAGGATCACGGACTTGCGGCACTTTGCTTATCTAAGTGCACTAAGGTCATAGATCAGAACGGAATGGAGATAAATGACTTTAATATAGATGCTCTTTTGCAGTCACGGTACAACTCGAAAAAGCTGAGGGCTGCGGGCGTAAGACTTAAAGGGCCTGCTAAGAGAACAGCTCAGCAGACCCGTGACTTTACGGAAAAACTTGAAATGCTTATCAAAACTGAAAGAAAAGAGGACTAATTATGAACATTGACAAGATTCTTGGCGAGCTTACTCTCGAAGAAAAGGCAGCGTTGTGTTCGGGAATGGATTTCTGGCATACACAGAATATCGAAAGACTTGATATTCCCCCTGTGATGGTTTCAGACGGCCCTCACGGACTTAGAAAAATGGCTGATGACGGCGAAAACCCGAACGATTCCATTAAGGCTGTATGCTTCCCGACTGCGGCTGCCCTTGCCTGCTCATTTGACAGAGAGCTGCTTGAAACGCTCGGAAAGGCACTCGGCGAGGAATGTGCTGCTGAGAAGGTAACAGTTATTTTAGGACCCGGCTGCAATATCAAGCGCTCTCCCCTTTGCGGAAGAAACTTTGAGTACTTCTCCGAGGACCCGTATCTTGCAGGTCAGATGGCGGCATCGCATATTAAGGGAGTTCAGAGCAAGGGAATAGGTACGTCTCTCAAGCACTTTGCTATGAACAATCAGGAAACAAGACGTATGAGCTGCAGTGCAGAGGTCGATGAAAGAACGTTCAGAGAGCTTTATCTTGCGGCATTTGAAGCTCCCGTAAAGGAGTCAAAGCCGTGGACTGTGATGTGCTCCTACAACAGGATAAACGGAGTTTATTCATCGCAGAACAAGTATCTGCTGACTGATATTCTCAGAGATGACTGGGGCTATGAAGGCCTTGTAATGAGCGACTGGGGCGCTGTTGATGACAGACCTCTCGGTATCGAGGCAGGACTTGACCTTGAAATGCCTACAAGCAACGGAAAGAACGATGTGCTCATCGTTGAGGCTGTAAACAGCGGAAAGCTCTCTATGGAGAGTCTTGACAGGTGCGTAAGAAGAGTGCTTGAGCTCATTAACAGAGCCGAAGAGGCTGACAGCACCGCTGTCTGGGACAAGGAAAAGCATCATCAGCTGGCAGCTAAAATTGCAGCTGAGTGCGCTGTACTTCTGAAAAATGATGATAATATACTTCCGCTTGATGCTTCAAAGAAGATCGCTTTCATCGGCGAGTTTGCTCAGAAGCCGAGATTTCAGGGCGGCGGAAGCTCGCATATAAATTCGTTCAAGATCACATCGGCACTTGATGCAGTTGCTGAGTACGCTGATGTTACATACGCTCAGGGCTTTATAACCTCTGAGGACAAGACTGATGAAAAGCTCCTTGCTGAGGCTGTTGAGGCTGCTAAGAAGAGTGATATTGCTGTTATCTTTGCAGGCCTGCCCGATTCGTTTGAGTCAGAGGGCTTTGACAGAAGGCACATGAGAATGCCTGAGTGCCAGCTTGAGCTTATAAGAAGGGTCAGGGAGGTTAATGAGAATATAGTTATCGTTCTGCATAACGGCTCACCGATAGAGATGCCCTTTGCTGACGATGCAAAGGCTCTGCTGGAAATGTACCTCGGCGGTCAGGCTGTGGGTCAGGCTGAGTGCGACCTGCTTTTCGGAAAGGTCAGCCCAAGCGGCAAGCTTGCCGAGACCTTCCCTGAGTATCTCGAACAGAACCCCTCATACCTGAACTTCCCGGGACAGGAGGACACTGTAAGATACGCAGAGGGTCTGTATGTGGGCTACAAGTACTATGAGAAGAAGAGAGTAAAGCCGCTCTTCCCGTTTGGTCACGGACTGTCTTATTCAAGCTTTGAGTATTCAGACCTGACAGTTTCGGAGAACGAGATAGACGACAGCAAGGTGCTCACCGTTATGGTGACTGTGAAGAACACGGGCAAGGTAACTGCTAAGGAAACAGTTCAGCTTTATGTGGCACCAGTTGAGCCTGTGGTGGACAGACCTCTGAAGGAGCTGAAGGGCTTTGAAAAGCTTGAGCTCAAGGCAGGCGAGTCAAAGAAGGCTGTATTCAAGCTTGACAAGAGGGCATTTGCCTACTATGAAACAAAGATCTCCGACTGGTACGCCGAGGACGGCAGGTACCGCATTATGGTGGGTGCTTCATCTGCTGATATAAGGCTCAGCACTGAGGTCTACTACACCAATGAAACACCTCTGCCGATGCATTTTGACCTGAACTCCCTCTGCGGTGAGATAAAGGCTGTTCCCGAGGCAGCTCAGGTGTTTGGCGATATCTTCAAAAAGATAGACATCGGCAACGGAGAGGACGAAGCCTCGGAAGCTATGTCTCAGGAAATGATCGACAATATGATAAAGGATATGCCGCTGAGAACTCTTGTGACCTTTACAGACGTTCCTGAGATAACCCGTGCAAACATACAGGCTACGCTTGATGATCTGAACAGCTTACTGTCGAAGAAATATGAGAAGGCTGCTTCAAAGACTATTTGACAGATTCAGGGGGCGTGATGATCATTACAAGCTATATATGGCGATAGTGCTTATCACTATCGCCTTGCTGATAGTAATCGGAAATGTTATCACAACGATAAGCCCTAAACGTCTGGAGATCGAGTTCAAGGCTGACTCCGGGGACAGCTTTCAGGTAACTGAATACCACTCCTCCGCTGAGATAAAAAAGACAAGCAGAACAACAAACAGCAGCCCCTCAAAGCCTGCTGTTACAAAGAAAACAACTGCCTCAAAAGCACCTAAAGTAACTGAGGCCGAGATAGTTTATTCCTTCCCTGCCGACATAAACACGGCTGACCTTGGCTGCTTTTGTGCCGCTGACGGTATAGGTAAGGAGCTTGCCCAAAGGATAATCGCCTACAGAGATTCTGTCGGGATAATATACAATATGGATATGCTCTCTGAGGTGGAGGGGATAGGCGAGAAAAAGCTAAGCTCTCTTAAAGAGCAGTTTTATGTATCATCGGAGGATTACCGTGAAATGCCGGCAGCTCAGACCGAAGCTCAGACTGTCATTACAGAGGTCATTCCCGATGAAGAGGAGACCGAGCCTTATGAGGAGGAGACCTCTGAAACGGAAGAGCCTGAGCCCGAGCCGCAGATGCGTAGGGTCAATATCAATACAGCCTCGGCGGAGGAGATCGCTGAGTGCCTGCTGATAGATATTGAACAGGCGAACAGGATAGTTGAGCTAAGAGAGCTTATCAGCTATTTCTCCGCACCCGAGGAGCTTATTCTCAACGATACGATGAGCAAAAAGGAGATAGTCGAAAGGCTCGATTATATCGAGATATAACTATAGCAATCCAAGAAAATATCAGCACAAATCATTCGGCTAAAATTCCACATTGCTGCGTCAAACTCCCTTGCAGTGCGACATAAGGGCTTGCAATCAGAGGGAAAATGTGGTATAATGATAAGCGTCTATAAGCTATACAGATTCGGAAGTGATATTATGGGAAAGGTACATTTTGAGGTAAACAGCTCAGCTGAGAAGATAATTCTTGCAGGGGCAGCATCGGTTGCTCTGGCTATTCTTTTTGACGGCAAAAAGAAAAAGCCCAAAAAGAGAAAGAGCTTTGTTCAAAGAGTGAGCAGGAACTATAAAATGATAGATAATGCTCTTACAAAAACTGTGGCTAAAAATGTTGCTGCCAAGGAAAAGGAAAAACTGCTTGACGAGCAGTTCAAAACAAAGCTCAGACACCTTGAAATAGAGGGCTCTGAGCCTATTGATGCAGAGGTGCTCTATGACTAAGTACTTCAAAAGCTACAGACGCTTTTTTGCTAAGGCACTGGCTGATGAGAGCTTTGATAAACAAAGACTTATGCAGTACCACAAGGAGCATATCGAGTTTTTCCAGCATGAGAGGTTCATTCACCTGATAGTGATGTTCCTGTTTGCAATATCTACCGTGATAGCCTTTATAGTTATTGCTGTAACTAAGGAGATGCTTCTGATACCGCTGGCGGTGGCTCTGCTGGTGCTGCTGGTGCCGTATATCAAGCATTACTATTTCCTTGAAAACCAGACTCAGGCACTTTACCATGACTATGAAAAGCTGCACGAGAAGCTTTACGGCTTCCCGAATGACGGAGACGAGCTGAAATGAACTATCACAGCTATGAAGATAAAGAGCACTGGAAAGGGAGCGTGCTTACGGCTCCCCTGCCGCCTGTACTGGTAAGCTGCGGAACAGTCGATAAGCCGAATGTGCTTACTGTTGCATGGACAGGAATACTTAATACCCAGCCGCCTGTAACCTATATATCGGTACGGCCCGAAAGATACTCCTACGGTCTTATCAAGGAAAGCGGAGAGTTTGTGATAAACCTCTCCACCGAGGAGCTTGTAAAGGCCGTGGATTACTGCGGCGTAAAAAGCGGTGCCAAAACGGATAAGCTCAAAGACATGGGGCTGACGGCCTCAAAGTGCGAGACTGTGGCTGCACCTATGATAGATCAGTCACCGCTGTCACTTGAATGTAAGGTGCGGCAGATAATACCGCTCGGAACTCATGATATGTTTATGGCTGATATTGTCGGCGTGAATGCCGCAAAGGAGCTTTTAGACGAAAACGGCAGACTTTGCCTTGATAGGGCAAGGCTGCTTGCTTATTCTCATGGGGAATACTATGCTTTGGGCAGAAGGCTCGGGAGCTTTGGGTATTCTGTCAGAAAGAAAAAGCGAAAACCAAATAAATCACAGAAAAGGACAAAGTAACTATGAAGAAAATCATCGCTCTGACCGCAGCAATGGGACTTTACGCTGCGTTCGGGGCTAAAAAAACCTATGCATGGGGCTCTAAGGCTCACAAGGATATTACAGAGAAGGCTCTGCTGCTGCTCGAAAAGGAGAAAAAGGCTCGTATAGCTTCATTCTATGAGCCCTACAAGGAGCAGATCATGAAAGGCTGCACCGAGCCCGACCGCAAGGGCGACATTGATAAGGGAGCAGGCAGGCACTATTATTCGTGTGTAAACTCAAAGGGCAAGGAGCTGCCTATCAATCACGGCTACTATCAGAACAGGCTGGGTAAAAATCTGAGAAGTGCAAGAACTCTGCTTGAAGAGAACTACACAGCTGCACTTTCCTTCTACAAGAGCGGCAATACCGAGGAGGCTATGCATTACCTCGGCAGGGCGATACATTTCATTGAGGATATGGGCTGTACGGTTCATGTGTCTAATATGAGGTATCTTCCAAAGGCGAGCAATCCGCACTATGCTTTTGAGAAGCACATCGACACCACCTGCGTAAAGCACACAGCCGAGCGCTTTGACAAAAGGCTCACCAAAAGCTACGAGAAAAGCACCTTTGAGGACGCTGCAAACAAGCTTGTAAGCTACTCGGCGAAGTTTGTCGGGATGATGTCACACCTTGACCCCAGAGCCTTTGACGATATAGCAAAGAACACTCTGCCTGTTACACAGCAGAATGTTATGGCTCTGCTTGTTAAGTTCTATAATGACTGCTCCTCAGACAACGGAAACTATGTTATAGATTCTAAGGCATATACATTCAGGAATGAAGCCTCGGGGCAGATCATCACAGTGACAGAAAAGGGGCTCACCCTTGATGATGCCGACAAGGATAAGGAGCAGAAGCTGACAGTTATCTTAAAGGACGGCGGAACTGTTGCCTTTAAGGTAAAGGACGGCGGCTTTGTAAACAGCAAGTGCAGCGGCTATGACTATGTGAAGATAGACGGTCAGCCCGCACTTTACAGACTGGCAGCCCTCGGCAACAGGCGTTTCAGAATAACCGTAGGCTCGGCTGACTATGAAAGGGTGCTCGAGAACAGCCAGGCAGGAAAGCTGGTTTTCTCAAAATTCGTGCCGGGAAATACCGCCCAGAACTGGATATTACAGTAACAAAAAAGGCTGTATCGGAGTTTTCCGATACAGCCGTATTTTTATGTACCTTATCTTGCTTCGCAGATCAGTTTGATAGCAGTTCTGTCTTCGCCGTCAATAGTTACGTTTGCAAATGCAGGAATACAGATCAGATCGATACCGATAGGAGCAAGATAGCCCCTTGCGATCGCTACAGATTTGATAGCCTGATTTGCCGCACCTGCACCGACAGCCTGTATCTCAACAGCTCCGCTCTCACGGATAACACCGGAAATAGCACCTGCAACTGAATTGGGTACTGACCTTGATGAAACCTTTAGTATCTCCATATCGTCTCCTCGCTTTCTTGATAAATTTTTTGACAAATTGTCTTTTATTGATTATACAACAAAAAGCTGACAATTTCAAGCCTTATTCCAAAATTTAGTGATTATCGCTTAATAACACGGGTTATATTTGTTGCTTTTCCCGATTGTTCATTAAAGCTAACTACCACCGCATTAAAGAAAGGCGCTTCCTCGCTCTCTGAGAACTTAACAGGCGTATGATAAAGAAACTTCTTTATCACGATATCCTTGTCAACTCCCAGCACCGACCTCTCTGCACCTGTCATTCCGACATCTGTGATATAGGCTGTATGGCCGCCTAAAATGGACTCATCGGCTGTCTGGACGTGTGTATGAGTGCCGAGCACTGCCGTTACTCTGCCCTCGAGATAATAGCCCATAGCCTTCTTTTCCGAGGTCGCCTCTGCGTGGAAATCAACAAATATATTCGGAGTGTGTATATCCTCCAGCAGCTTGTCCACATAATTGAAGGGGTTTTCCACAGAATCGAGATAAAGCGTTCCCATAAGGTTTATCACAGCCACCTGACAGGCTCCCATATCAATGATATATACGCCCTTTCCGATAACTCCCTCGGGATAATTGGCAGGTCTTAAAAGCCTGTCCTCGATCTCGTAGAGCTCCTCAGCCTCCTGACGTCTGAAAGCATGGTTGCCCGTTGTGACAACATCAGCTCCGAGGTTTATAAGCTCCCTGTACGACTGCGGAGTCACTCCGTTGCCTTGTGCTGAGTTCTCACCGTTTATAACGGTTATGTCGATCTTATATTCCCTTTTGATGTCATACAGACACTTAGACAGCATATCACGGCCGCCGTTGCCTACTACATCTCCGATAAACAGCAGATTCATCGCTGTTCTCCTCTCTATTATAAAACAAACCAAGTGCGAAAAAGCAAGAAAGCAGGACAGCCGCAAGACTGCCCTGCTTTTGTTCATCAGATATTATCGTCAGAAATGACGGGTGTGTCACCTACTGTAAGCTGAGAATCGTCGGTCAGGGGTGCAGGGTCGCTGTACTCGGACTCGGGGATCTCGCCGTTCATAAGCTTGTAGAAGGTCGGTCCGTCGATCTTCTCGTTCTTCATCAGGTACTTAGCAATAAGGTGCAGCTTATCAATATGCTGAGTAAGCAGCTCCTCTGCCTTTTCAAACGCTGTCTCGATGATAGATCTGATCTCGTTATCGATCTCGGCTGCGATGTTATCGGAGTAGCTCGGAGTGTTGCTGTAATCACGTCCGAGGAAGACCTCATGCTCAGCCTGACCGTAAACAACAGGACCTAAATTCTCGCTGAAGCCATAGCGTGTTACCATGCTTCTGGCTGTGGAGGTTGCTCTTTCAAGGTCGTTTGAAGCACCTGTCGAGATATCATCAAGGATTATCTTCTCGGCAACTCTTCCGCCCAGCAGAACAATAATGTTTTCAAACATCTCACTCTTTGAAACAAAGGACTTATCCTTCTCGGGCAGGCTCATAGTGAAGCCGCCTGCCGAGCCTCTCGGGATTATAGTCACCTGATGCACCTTATCCTGCGACTTGCAGTAGTAGGTACAGATAGCGTGGCCGCCCTCGTGGTAAGCTGTGAGCTTCTTCTCAGCCTCGGTTACTACCTTGGACTTCTTCTCAGGGCCTGCAATTACCTTGATAGATGCCTCTTCAAGCTCTGCTCTGGTAATTGCCTTCTTATTATATCTTGCAGCAAGCAGAGCCGCCTCATTAACGAGGTTTTCAAGGTCTGCTCCTGTGAAGCCGACTGTAGACTTGGCAATTGTTGCAAGGTCAACATCGGGAGCAAGCGGCTTGTTTCTTGTGTGGACCTTCAGAATATCCTCTCTGCCCTTTACATCGGGGTAGCCGACAAGTATCTGTCTGTCAAATCTGCCCGGACGAAGAAGTGCAGGGTCAAGGATATCACGTCTGTTGGTCGCAGCCATAACGATGACCGAATCGTTATCCTCAAAGCCGTCCATCTCAACAAGGAGTTGGTTAAGGGTCTGCTCACGCTCATCGTGGCCGCCGCCAAGGCCTGCACCTCTGTGTCTGCCGACTGCGTCTATCTCGTCGATAAATACTATAGCAGGAGAATTCTTCTTAGCCTGATCGAACAGGTCTCTTACTCTTGAAGCTCCGACACCGACGAACATCTCAACAAAATCGGAACCCGAGATAGAGAAGAACGGAACCTTAGCCTCACCTGCTACTGCTCTTGCAAGCAGTGTCTTACCTGTTCCGGGAGGACCCTCGAGCAGTACACCCTTAGGGATCCTTGCACCGATCTCAAGATATTTCTTATTGTCACGGAGGAAATCAACGATCTCCTGAAGCTCTTCCTTCTCCTCCTCGGCGCCTGCGACGTCATCAAAGGTAGCCTTCTTGCTGTCGGGCGATACCCTTGCATTCGCCTTGCCGAATGACGACATCTTTCCGCCGCCTGCGCTTCTCATCATGAAAATGAAGAAGAAGATCATTACACCCAGCATAAGCAGCGTAGGTATCAGATTGAGCCAGAAGCTGTTATCCGATATCGGAATAAGATCATACTCCAGCGGATCATCGGGATATTTCGCATTATAGAGCTTTCTGTAGCTCTCTGCATCATTTCCGCCCAGCACCTCATTTACAAAAATAGATACATTAGGTACTGTATAGGAATGAGTCTTTCCTTCCTCTTCATCAGTGTTCAGCTCATATTTAAGCTGTCCGGAGCCGAGGTCAAGCTCAAACTTGGAGACCTCGAGGTTATCGAAGCTGTTCATTATCTCCGAATATTTCTTATCCGAGTTGCCCGATGACATATTCGTCAGCATAAACACAAGTCCGAATATGATCGCCACAGACACAAGCAGATATATGAACAGAGTCTTTCCGTTTCCTCCACTCTTCAATTGATCACAACCTTACTATTATATATTTTCTGCATTTCGCAGGCTATTTCATTTTTCGCCTATAACTGTCAGTCTACACATTATAATACGTTTTTGTGACAGTTTTATGATATTCTGAAAACGAGTATCCTTTTTGTGCTGCTGTCAATTTTTACACGCTCAGCCGAGCCGAAGCCCTCCACAAAAACGACACCCTCGCTGTCAGCAAGGAGCACAGCCCTATTTCTTTCATTCTGTCTGAAAGCACTGTTTATGAGCTTTCTGACATCTGATGTGAACTCACGGCTGCACAGCCTTATCTTGTCGCCCGAGGCTCTCGCTCTGACAACAAGCTCACCTCTTATTTTATCATAATCCAGACAGCAATTTGTGAATTTTTCGTGAATATTTTCGATTTTTTCAGGAGCAGCTGTTATTTCAAAGCAGATTACTCGTCCGCAGTACTCTATTTCTCCGTTTTCCTTTACAGGAATACTCTTTTTTTCATCATTTTCAGAGCCCAGCGGGTCAAACGACAGCAACCCTTTAGAAACATTTGCACTGATACCCTTTGTGATATTGTATCTTCCGCCGTTTGTTATGATCTGATCGAGCTCCCTTACCGCCTGTGCTGATACCTTAAAGCCCTCAGCCGAAATTACCTGCATGAGCGCTCTCCGCCTGATGCTGATATGTGCCTGCGACAAAAGCTTTGTATCATATCCGCCCGACTGCCTGCTCTGTGAAAAAAGGTCTGCTGCAAGCTTATCAAGGTACTCGCTGTCGGCTCTGAGATTGTCGGCTGTGTCACGGTACGAGGTAAACAAGCCCTCATTAAGTTCACGCATCACAGGGATAATGCGGTGGCGTATCTTATTTCGGGAGTAGATATCCTCAAGGTTTGTTGAGTCTGTCACAAAATCCTGACCGTGCTCTGCAAGATAGGCTTCTACTTCCTCTCTGGTGCTGTTTATAAGAGGTCTGATTATCCTGCCCCTGACGGCAGGTATACCGCTTAATCCTTTAAGTCCTGTTCCTCTTGAAAGATTGAAAAGGGCGGTCTCAAGATTATCGCTCAGAGTATGCGCTGTACATATCCTATCTGCTTCTATACTATCAAAATAGCGGTAGCGAAGCTCCCTTGCACCAAGCTCTGTGGACACTCCGTGCTCCTTGCAGTAGGCATTCACATCAATGCGTACAGACTCAAACGGCACAGACAGCCGCTTGCAAAGCTCACGGCAGAAGGCCTCGTCACGGTCACTCTCAGCTCCCCTCAGGCAGTGGTTTACGTGGCACGCCTTAACCTTATAGCCCAGCTCATATAAACACAAAAGGAGCGCAGTGCTGTCCGCTCCGCCCGAAAGGCAGACCAGAAGGCACTCGCTCTTTGTACACATATTGTATTTTCCGATAGTCTTAGTGACTGTTTGTGAAAGCTCAGCCATCATCTCTCCTGAAATCTAAGCCCCTGAACAGAGTATACTCACCCATCCAGCCAAGCTGAATGGTATTTGTCTGTCCGTGGCGGTTTTTGGCGACTATGCACTCCGCAGTTGATTTGTCTGCGTTCTCATTGTGGTATGCCTCTCTGTAGAGGAACATGATTATATCTGCGTCCTGCTCGATAGAGCCCGACTCACGCAGGTCAGACATAAGCGGTCTTTTATCCTCACGCTTTTCGGCACTTCTTGAAAGCTGTGACAATGCTATAACAGGGACATTGAGCTCCTTAGCCATAAGCTTCAGACCTCTTGTGATCTCGCTGACAATTTCAACACGGCTTGCGTTCTTGTTTGAGCCCTGCATAAGCTGTATGTAGTCGATGACAACAAGCCCGAGGTTATTAAGCCTTCTGAGCTTAGCCTTCATCTGTGCAACGCTTGTGTTGCCGCCGTCATCAAAGTAGATAGGAAGTCTAGAAAGCGTATCAGCCGCCTCAGCGATCTTGTCCCAGTCCTCCGGCTGGAGCTTACCTGTTCTCATCAGCGAGTTATCAACCAGAGCCTCTGTAGCAAGCATTCTCGAAACGAGCTGATCCTTGCCCATCTCAAGGGAGAAGAACACAACGTCTTTCTTAGTGCTCTTGCACATATTTACTGCGATATTTGCAGCAAATGCCGATTTTCCCATAGCAGGACGGGCTGCAATTATGATAAGGTCGCTCTTGTTAAGGCCTGTGGTTATCGCATCAAGCTGGCCGAAGCCTGTAGTTGCACCGAGATATTCGGCAGCATCTGCTCCCGAGATCTCCTCCAGATGCTTGAAGGTATCAACGATAACATCGCCTATTCTTGTCAATCCGAGGACATTTCTGCCCTGACGGATATTATATATGGTCTGCTCTGCCGAGTCAAGCTGTTCATCGGCTGTTTCGGTGCCGTAGTACGCCTTCTGCAGTATATCGTTTGCACAGGAAATAAGCTGCCTTACCTTGTACTTCTCGATTATCAGCTTGCAGTAGCTGTCAATATTCGCAGTTGAGGGAACGTTCTCCATAAGACCTCTGAGATAGGTCTTAGCCATTGCAGAGGTCTCAAAAACGCCTGCTGTGACTGCCTCGTCGATAACGGTGAGCACGTCCTTATCCGAGGAGTTATGCATAGTCCTCACGATAATGGAGAAGATCTGCTGGTGCTGAGGCCTGTAGAAGTACTCAGGCTTCATCATCTCAACTACCTGCGACAGACAGTCAGGGTCAAGGAGAACACCGCCTATAACGGCTTCCTCGGCCTCCTGCATATAAGGGAGTTCTCGGCCAAGTAAAGCGGCTGTATCAAAGCCGCTGTTTTTTTCTGCCATAATTATTCCTCAATGACCTTGATCTTGATCTCGCAGCCAACTCCGTGAGTAAGCTTTATAGCTGCATCAAAATCACCGTAGGCCTTGATCTCGGTTTTGAGGTTTATCTTCTTTTTGTCGATATCAACGCCGTACTGAGCCTTTATAGCCTCGCTGACTGCGGCTGCCGTAACAGCACCGAAGAGCTTTCCGCCCTGACCTGCCTTAGCCTTGATAACGACCTCCTTGCCCTCCAGAGCGCTTACCGACTTCTTATTGTCAGCTATCTCAACATCAATCTTGTGCTGAGCCGATGCCTTCTTGCCTGCAAGGTCATTCATATTCTTGGAGTTTGCTTCAAGTGCAAAGCCTTTTGCTATAAGATAGTTTCTGGCATAGCCGTCAGCGGCGTTGATAACGTCGCCCGCCTTGCCCGAACCTTTAACATCCTTGATAAGTATAACCTTCATACTGTACACGTCCTTTCATTATTCTGAGAAGTTATTCTTAATATATTCGTCAATTGCATCATTAAGCCTTTGTTTTGCGTCTTCAAGCGTAGTTTTCATCTGAGTTGCCGCCATAGTAAGGTGTCCGCCGCCGCCGAGGGATTCCATTACCACTTGAACATTGAAGGCACCCATGCTCCTTGCGGAGATATTCACTGTATCTCCAAGCTGATAAAGCACGAACGATGCATTTACGCCCGTAATACCTAAGAGCTCGTCTGCTGCCTGAGATGCTGCTATTCTTATCTCAGGGAAGGTCTCCTCGGTAAAGGCAATAGCACAGCCACGGTAAATAGACGCATTATTGATAAGCGATGACTTCTGATGATAGGTTTCGATAGAGTTTGCGAAGAGCTTCTTTACCGCAACGGTATCTGCTCCGTACTTTTTGAGCAGAGCCGCAGCCTCGAAGGTCATAACACCGGTTTTCATTACAAAATTCTTTGTATCAAGCATTATTCCCGAGAGCAGAGCCTCGGCAACAGGTGCGGATATCCTTACATCTTCTCCGAAATACTGCACGAGCATTGATACAAGCTCGCAGGCAGATGATGCATTCGGCTCAAGATATGACATTACTGTCGGCTGAATGCCGTCTACCATTCTTCTGTGGTGGTCGATAACTATTATATCCCTTGCCTTTTCAAGCACCTCTGCGGACTCGACAAGGGCAGGGTTGTGCGTATCGCAGACAACAAGCAGAGTACTGTCATCAAACATAGAAAGGCCCTGCTTGGGTGTTATGAACAGGTCATCAGACTCGGTCTCCTCGAGGTAGTCAATAAGGGAAACTGCAAGGTTCTTAGTCCTGTCAACGATGACGTAGGCAGGCTTGCCAAGCTGTCTTGCGGCACTGACTATACCGATAGATGAGCCTATACTGTCAAGGTCTCCGAAACGGTGACCCATAACCAGCACCTTATCGTGCGAGTCGATATGCTCAAGAATGCTCTTAGCGACCATTCTGATCCTTGTTTTGTTGTTCGAGTCGGTTCCCGAAGAAAGTCCGCCGAAGAAGTTGAACTCTCCGTTCTCCTTAACAGCCGCCTGATCTCCGCCTCGTCCGAGACACATTTCCAGTGCCTGTCTTGCAAACTTTTCGCTCTCGGCAGGATTCATGCCGTCACGGCCGACACCGATAGAGATAGTGATGTTTGAGCGGTCGGAAACCACGATCTTACGAGCCTGCTCCAGTATCTTGAAGCGTGACTCAATTATAGGAGCTAAGTGGCGCTCTTCCATGAAGATATAGAACTTATCGTTCGACACCTTCTTTGAGATAGCTGTAGTGCCGTCTATAAAGTCCTCGATAAGACGCTCTATCTCAACCTGAACGTGAGCCTTTTCGCTCTCACGCACGCCCGACATAAGGTCATCATAGTTGTCTATCATTATGATGATAGTTGCCCTGTGCGACATTCTGTGCTCATAATCAAGCTCGATATAGTCGGTAACATCATTGAAGTAGATAAGTGTAAGGTTGCTGTCAGCCTCATTCTCGACAGCCTTTGCATAGTAAAACTTTGTATTTACGCACACAAGGTCGCCCTTTGAGTCGTGTATACGCTCCATATCCACATTCATTACATCATGAAGCTTCTGACCGTAGGGCTCACCTTCAAGGTAAAGCTTATCGGTAAAAGCCTGATTCGACCAGATTATCGAATTGTCCGCATCTGTAACTATGACAGGCGCAGGGAAATTGTACATTGAGTCTCTTTCTTTTCTGGTTATCATAGTGGCCATGCGTGACACTTTTTTCTTTGTCTGTGTCGAAAAGCCCCAGAGCTCTAAAAGAAGCATAAATACACACAGAACATCGACAACTATCATTATATTGCCGAAGGTGCTTCTTGACGGTGTATTATGCAGCACTACCGCACCTATAAAGGCACACAGAGCAGTCAGAGCGACCGTTGCCCGCACAAGAATATGAAAACCGTTGTTGTTCTTCATTTCAGCAAACATTCCTTTCTGCCCGAGGGTTTTACCCGTCAGGCAAAATGCGTATCTTTATATCTCCATTATGATAGGCAGAATCATGGGGCTTCTCTGAGTTTTCTCAAAAATAAACTCCGAAAGCTTATCCTTCATTTTGCCCTTAATGGAGTTCCAGTCCTTCATGTTGTGCTCCAGACAGTCCTCCAGAGCTGCGGCAAGGATAGACTGAGCCTCGCTCATAAGCTCCTCGCTCTCACGGACATAGACAAAGCCTCGGGAGACAACATCGGGACCTGCGAGTATCTCGCCCGACATACGGTCAATAGTCGCAACTGCGATTATAAGGCCGTCCTCTGCAAGACGCTTTCTGTCTCTGAGAACTATAGCTCCCACATCGCCGACTCCGAGTCCGTCAACAAGAACTCTTCCCGCAGGCACCTGACCTACTATCTTCATATCAACGCCGTCGGTCTCGATTATATCGCCGATAGAGGCTATCAGTATATTGCTCTCGGGAATACCGACGGAAAGTGCTGTCTGCCTGTGCTTCATCAGGTGCTTGTACTCTCCGTGAACGGGGATAAAGAATTTAGGCTTTGTGATAGAGAGCATAAGCTTCTGCTCTTCCTGGCAGGCGTGTCCCGAAACGTGAACATCATACATACTTTCATATATTACCTCGGCACCGAGCTTCATAAGGTCGTTTACAACTGCCGTTACGAGCTTTTCGTTGCCGGGGATAGGATTTGCGGAAATGATGATAAAGTCCTGAGGGGTTATACTTACCTGCCTGTGGAAGTTCTCGGACATTCTTTTCAGTGCCGACATCGGCTCGCCCTGACTTCCTGTGGTAACTATAACCATCTTCTCGGGCGGATACCTTCCTATGGAGTCGATATCCACAAGCACGCCTGCAGGCACTTTAAGGTAGCCCAGCTCCACGCCCTTGGACATTACATTCACCATGCTTCTGCCCGAGCAGGCGACCTTTCTGCCGTGGGTAACGGCATTGTTTATGATCTGCTGAACCCTGTGGATATTTGAAGCAAATGTAGCTATTATTATCCTCTTTCCCTCAGCCTGAACGAAAAGCCGCTCAAAGCTTTCACCGACCTTGCGCTCGCTCATTGTAAAGCCGGGACGCTCGGAGTTAGTTGAGTCTGCCATAAGGGCGAGAACTCCCCTGTTTCCAAGCTCTGCGAACCTTGGCAGGTCGATGATACCACCCTCGATAGGTGTGTAGTCCACCTTGAAGTCGCCCGTATGAACCAGCACTCCTGCAGGAGTATGGATAGCAAAGCCCACCGCATCGGGGATAGAATGGTTTACTCTGATAAACTCTACCGCCATACAGCCGAAGCGGACAGTCTGTCTCGGCTCGACCACATTGAGCTTGCAGTCATTGAGGATTCCGTGCTCCTTGAGCTTGCCCTCAACAAGGCCGATAGTGAGCCTTGTGCCGTAAACAGGAACATTGAACTTCTTCAGAAAATACGGAAGTCCGCCGATGTGATCCTCATGACCGTGAGTGAGGACTACGCCTCTGAGCTTATCTATATTCTTTTCTATATACGTAAAATCGGGGATAACTATATCAACGCCCGGCAGATCGCTGTCGGGGAAGGCAAGTCCGCAGTCGAGCACGAACATATCGTTCGAGCACTCTATAACATTGAAGTTCTTGCCTATCTCATTAAGGCCTCCCAGCGGGATTATCCTTACGGGAGTTTTCCTTGCAGGCTCCCTCTCCTTACGGACACTCTGTCTTGCAGATGACTGAGACCTCTGCTGTCTCAAGGGTCTGAGGCTGTTGTGCACTGCTTTTTTCTTAGCCGAGTCAGCACCGCCTTCGTTTGAGACCTTCAAGGGCTTTGATGCAGCCGTTCTGCGAAACACACGCCTGTTCGAGGTGCTTTTCATATTGTTTTTCTGTTCACTCATAAATAAAAATTTCTGCTCAGAGCTTTTTAAGCCATACCAAGCCCACGGCACAGGACTGACCTGCGTCGGGAATGCTCGGAGCAGACTGCTCCTTTCTTTCTGTGCTTTGCACTGTTATGTATCGGGTACGCATGGCACAGGCCGTGAAGTATTTACAGACGCATAAAACGCTGCTTAGTGTATCTATGCAGTACCTTATATAAAGCGGATATCTCACCTCCGCTGAACGAACACAAATATACTCTTATATTGTACTCCATTTTTCTCCTATTGTCAAGATGTATAATCCACAAAGGACGGCAGAAAAATGTCTGAAATTATCTATTTTTGTCTTATTTTGTATAACAGGGTGTTTTTTTGTACAATTGCGTTTTACCCCCTTTTCAAAACGGAAAAAGTGTGTTATAATAGTACAGATATTAGATTTTCAGGAGGTAAAATATGACAAATGATTATAACAGCCTAAAAAGACTGGCACTGGAAAAATACTTTTCTCACCTTAACGATATGCAGAAAAAAGCAGTATTCCACATAAACGGACCTCTGCTGATACTGGCAGGAGCAGGCAGCGGAAAAACGACCGTCCTTGTAAACAGGATAGCCAATATGATCTTTTTCGGTGATGCCTATAATTCAGATACGGGCTTCGACACGCCCTCGGCTGATGATATAGCTTTTATGAGGGCTTACATAAACGGTGATACCGATGATGCCGCAAAGCTTGCAGACATTGTGTCCTATAACTGTGTAAGGCCGTGGAGCGTGCTTGCTATCACCTTCACGAACAAGGCGGCAGGCGAGCTTAAAGAAAGGCTCACAAATATGCTCGGCGATGCGGGCAGCGGCATTACAGCCGCAACCTTTCATTCTGCCTGTGCAAGAATCCTCAGAAGAGAGGGCGAAAAGCTCGGGTATCACTCCTCATTCACCATCTATGATACGGATGATTCTCTGAGAGTTATAAAAAGCGTTTTGCAGGAGCTTGGCAAGTCGGATAAGATGTTTCCGCCGAAGGTCATTATGGCTGAGATATCACACTCAAAGGACAGCCTTATCAACCCCGATGAGTACATCGCAGAGGCAGGCAGCGATTACAGAAACCTTGTTATAGGGCAGGTATACAAGGCCTATCAGGAGAGGCTTTTGCAGGCCAATGCTATGGACTTTGACGATATTATCGTAAATACTGTAAGGCTGTTTGAGAACTTTCCCGATGTGCTGGAGCACTATCAGAATTTGTATAAGTATATTCTGGTCGATGAGTATCAGGATACGAACAAGGCTCAGTTCAGGCTTATTTCGCTTTTGTCTGCCAAGTACAAGAATATCTGCGTTGTCGGTGATGACGACCAGAGTATTTATAAGTTCAGAGGGGCAACTATTGAGAACATTCTGAGCTTTGAAGACCAGTTTGAGGTAACTGACGGCTGTATGGTCATAAAGCTTGAACAGAACTACCGCTCCACGCAGAATATTCTCACCTGTGCCAATGAGCTTATCAGGAACAACAAGGGCAGAAAGGGCAAAAACCTATGGACCGATGCAGGAAACGGCGATAAAATAACGGTATATCGCTCTCCGAACGAGAGGTCTGAGGCAGGCTTTGTGGCGGATACTATACTTGAAAATGTCGAAAAGGGTGCTAAATACAACGATCATGCCGTTCTTTACAGAATGAATGCGATCTCCAACAGTCTGGAGCGTGCCCTTATCCAGAGAAGCGTTCCTTACAAGATATTCGGCGGACCCAAGTTCTATGACCGAAAGGAAATACGTGATGTGCTGGCTTATTTGCAGGTTATTAACAATCCGAGCGATATGCTAAGGTTCAGGCGTATTATCAACGTTCCTAAAAGAGGAATAGGCGAGGCTACTGTCAGAACTATTGAGCAGATATGTTCAGACCTTGGCGCCGACCCTATTTCTATTATGGCTGATTCTGACGGGCTTGCTCCGCTGGTGAAAAAGTCGGGCGTTCTGAAAAGAACAGCTGAGATGTTCAATGAGCTTATAGAGCTTGCAGATACTGTCGAGCTGCCCAAGCTTCTTGACCTGATTATAGATAAAACAGGCTATGCAGAGGAGCTCAAAAAAGAGGGCGATGAGGGCGTAGGAAGGCTTGAAAATATAGCCGAGCTTAAATCCACGATGCAGAATTACATTGACGAAAACGAAGAGCCTACTCTTTCGGGATTTCTTGAGGAAATATCCCTCTACACCGATATTGACAGTCTTGACAACGATGCCGACTACGTTGTGCTGATGACTATGCACGCTGCAAAGGGACTGGAATTTCCGACCGTGTTTGTTACGGCTATGGAGGAGAACGTTTTCCCGTCTTCAAGAAGCATTGAAGAGGGCGAAATAGAGGAAGAAAGAAGGCTTGCTTACGTTGCCGTAACGAGAGCAAAGAAAAAGCTCTTCCTTACCTACTCGACAGAAAGGCTTATCTACGGCCGCAGCGACAGGAACAGGGTCTCACGGTTTATAAAGGAGCTTCCTCAGGAGCTGCTTGAAACTAAGGATGATGTGCTTTTGGCTGTGGAAAAGGGCGAGCTGGAACCGCCCAGGAGCATAAGCCTTCAGCAGCAGATGAGAAACAGGGCTTCGTCCTCAGAGCCTGTGGAGATGGATCTCAGCGTAGGCGAGAGGGTAACGCACAAGATCTTCGGAGAGGGCACAGTGCTTTCGGCAAAGCCTATGGGCAGCGATCTGCTGGTAGAGATAGCATTTGACAGCAGGGGTACTAAGAAAGTCATGGCAAGGTATGCGAAGCTCAAAAAGGTTTGATTTGTAAATTTTATAAAAATAATGCCTCAGATACTTGACAAAGCTCTTACAATCTGATATAATATGTTAGTCGCTGTAAAGTGATGAGCTATTAGCTCAGTTGGCAGAGCATTTGACTTTTAATCAAAGGGTCTGGGGTTCGAATCCCCAATAGCTCACTATACAAAAACACCGCCTATTTACGCAATTCAACGTATTTAGGCGGTTTTATTTATCTCTATTTCAAATAAAATATACTGGATTTTTGGTTAAATATCAGTATTGTGAGTATATATATGACACAAAATATGACACGAAACCGCCCGGGAATATTCCCGAGCGGTTGGTTTTTTTCAATCAATCTATATCAACTGAAATATTACCTGTAGCCCAATCATCAAAATAATCTCCGTTATCCCTTATCTTAACATTATACTGAATTGTCTCAACTTTATCTATAGCATTATCCTTTAATGCTTCTTTGTCGATATGAATAGTATAAACATATTGACAATTGTTAAGAACCTCACAATCATATATATCGAGGTCCCAAAGAGTAATCGTGTAACCATTGACAGTGACATCTTCAATATCAAAATCTATCAAATTATCTCTGTTATTTGTTATGCAGAATTTGTAGTCCTGACTTGTACGTCCGATATAATCAACCGATATATTATTATCAGCATACATATTATTTTTGGCTTCGACCTTTATATCCTCTTCTTTGTTTGTGATTATCCTCAAACAACCTGTGTCAAAGTCCTTGGCAGATACTGCATTGTCATAAGCCCAAAAACATATATCCATTGTATTGATAGTAGTAACATCAAACTCTTTGAGGAAAGTCTTATCTATCTCCAATTTTGCGTTTGCTTTTGAATTGGCTGCAACATCGCAATACATATCATAAATATTGTTCCTTGTCATTACACCATTTACAGCATACGAATGTGCCGCAAAATTATAATTCTTATCGGAATTATTTTCAATATAGAAACTGATTACGTTATCTTCAATATCTTTGATATAGATTTTCACATTGTTGGCATCATACACTAATGTTTCATTGATCGTTATAGGCTCTAGCTGCGGCTTAGTTGTAGTTTGTGCTGTAGTTGTGGTAGTTGTTGTTCTTTTTGTAGTTCTTTTTGTTTCGGCTTTGGTTGATGTGCTTGTTACTGTTTGACACGTTGCTGTTGTATTCACAAATTCACGAACGGCTTTTTTGTCATTATTGCCGTCACTCTCTCCCAAAAGCCCTCGTGCTATGCCAAATATAACGCCTATAATCACGATTATAAGAAAAACTATCACAAATACAGGAACTGCACCAAGCCCCTTTTTTACGTTTTGTTCAGGATATGGTACTCTCTGCGATCTATTCATATCCTGTATTCTCTGATACCTGTAATTCGCCCATTGAGCTTGCTGTTCAGCACTCAAAAAGCTATATCCGCACTTCGCACAGAACTTTTGATTGTTGCTCTCTATAAAATCTCCACATCTCGGACAAATCATATCATTAAAACTCCTTAATTATATATAAGTGTATCGTTATAATCAATTCACATAAAAACCCATGCTACGATTATTATACATGGATTTTCATGTATTGTCAATAGTTTTACAAAATCTGTGTTATAATAATTTGTGAATAAAAACAAAGTTATAACGAGGATCAATATGTTTTACTATAGAAGGCTTCGTGACCTGAGAGAAGACCATGATCTGACACAAAAGCAGGTCACCGAACTGATAAAGACCACTCAGCAGGTATACAGCGAATACGAAAAAGGCAAAAGAGAGATACCTTTGTATAAAATGGTCATTCTAGCAAAGCACTATAATGTCAGTATGGACTACCTTACTGACCTGACCGATGAAAAAAGAAAACTAAAATGACTGCTGAAATCAGAATACATTCAGCAGTCATTTTTACTTTAATATCTCATCATAAAAGTACATTTCATCTGCGGTGTAGGGCTTATCATTTGGCTTTGGCTTTTTTGCGGGGAAGAAGATAAGCCTTATGATCTGAAACGGAAGGGTGATAAGGTAGAATAATAGTTTAAGCATACGTTCCCCCCAGATATGCCCTTAATTCTTTCAGCCAATCAGGGACTTTCTCAGTCTTCACGATCAATGAGCCGTTTTTATATTCAGCGATCTCTGAAAAGCCGTTCTCATTATCATAAAACCGCACTTCATTACAATAAGGCAAAACATTTGACAGGTCATCAAAACGTTTGGCAAAACGCCTTTCAACATCTGAGCTTGCTATATTATGACCGCCCTTGCGAACACGGTTTTGTATTCTCACAATGCTTTCTTCGGAGGAATTGACACCAATATAATAGAGCCTTACAAAATAATCAAGCTCACGGGCTTTTTTGATCGTTTTGACCGTTCGTACACCTGACAGCGTGGTCTCCTGAGTGAAATTTATGCCTCTTTCAAGACAGTCATTTACAAGCTTAATAGCCTTCTTGCCGCCTGCTATCCTGTCTCCGCATAATTCGGCAGTTATTTTATCCGTATCTATGATCTGCCCGAGCTCAGTACTCTCAGCAGAAAGCACACCCGACAAACTGCTTTTTCCAACTCCGTTCACTCCGCCTATGATCGTGAATAATTTCAAGACAAGTCCTCCTCTCTGTTCTTATTTATAATACCACATCTCGTTGGCAAAGTCAATAAAGACAAAAGCACAAAAAGTTCACGCAAATTCTGATTTCTGTGCTTGACAAACCTTTGCAAATGTGCTAAACTATATGCATATATTTGTAAAGGCTATGACGAAGAGAGTAGGCACTTAGTGAAAGTCAAAGCGAGCCGCCGTTGGTGTGAGGGCGGTACGATCAGCTTTTTGCCGAAGATCACTTTATCAGCTGCGCACCGAAAATCCAGTAGGCTGCGACGTTTTTTCCTGCGTTATAGGGAACGCATATAAATGTATGCTGAATGGGTGGTTGCGATTGCTTCAGGCTTTCGTCCTTTTCGGGGCGAGGGCTTTTTTTATTGCCTCCCTGTAAGCAAAATAATGAAAGGATGAGTTTAGTGTACAAAAAAGTGGACACCAATCTGAACTTTGTTCAGAGGGAAAAGGAAGTCGAAAAGTTCTGGGACGAGAATGGCATCTTTGAAAAGAGTATCGACACACGCAAAAAGGGCGAATCCTACGTTTTCTATGACGGTCCTCCGACCGCTAACGGAAAGCCTCACATCGGCCATGTGCTTACCCGTGCTATCAAAGATATGATCCCGAGATACCACACAATGAAGGGCGCTATGGTTCCGAGAAAGGCAGGCTGGGACACTCACGGACTGCCTGTTGAGCTTGAGGTCGAGAAAATGCTCGGTCTTGACGGCAAGGAGCAGATCGAGGAATACGGACTTGAACCCTTCATCGAGAAGTGCAAGGAGAGCGTATGGAAGTACAAGGGTATGTGGGAGGATTTCTCAGGAACTGTAGGCTTCTGGGCTGATATGGAGAACCCCTATGTTACCTATCACAATGATTTTATCGAGTCCGAGTGGTGGGCTCTCAAACAGATATATGACAAGGGTCTGCTTTACAAGGGCTTCAAGATCGTTCCTTACTGCCCCAGATGCGGAACTCCCCTTTCCTCTCACGAGGTAGCTCAGGGCTATAAGCTCGTTAAGGAGCGCTCGGCTATCGCAAGATTTAAGATAAAGGGCAAGGACGAGTACTTCCTCGCATGGACGACAACTCCGTGGACACTGCCCTCGAACGTAGCTCTCTGCGTTAATCCAAATGAGACCTACTGCAAGGTAAAGGCTGCTGACGGCTACACCTACACAATGGCACAGGCTCTGCTGGATACAGTTCTCGGACCGCTTGCTAAGGACGGCTCTCCTGCTTATGAGATCCTTGAGAGCTGCACAGGAAAAGACCTTGAATATACCGAGTACGAGCCGCTGTTTGAGTGCTCGGGAATTGCTGCTCAGAAGCAGAACAAGAAGGCTCACTTTGTTACCTGCGACAACTACGTTACCATGTCAGACGGTACGGGTATCGTTCATATCGCACCTGCTTTCGGTGAGGACGACTCCAGAATAGGCAAGAACTATGATCTGCCTTTCGTTCAGTTCGTTGACGGAAAGGGCAACATGACTGAGGAAACTCCTTTTGCAGGCCTTTTTGTAAAGGATGCCGACCCCGAGGTTCTCAAAGACCTTGACAAAAGCGGAAAGCTCTTCTCGGCACCTAAATTCGAGCATGACTATCCTCATTGCTGGAGATGTAATTCGCCTCTTATCTACTATGCAAGAGATACATGGTTCATCAAGATGACAGACGTGAAGGACAGGCTCATCGCAAACAACAACACTATAAACTGGATCCCCGAGAGCATAGGTACAGGCCGTTTCGGTGACTGGCTGAAAAATGTTCAGGACTGGGGCATTTCAAGAAACAGATACTGGGGCACACCTCTCAACATCTGGGAGTGTGAGTGCGGCTGCCGCCACTCTATCGGCTCTATCGAGGAGCTGAAGTCGATGTCTGACAACTGCCCCGAGGATATTGAGCTGCATCGCCCGTTTATCGATGCTGTTACCATCAAGTGTCCGGAGTGCGGCAAGCAGATGAAGCGTGTACCTGAGGTAATAGACTGCTGGTTCGATTCAGGCTCGATGCCTTTTGCACAGCATCACTATCCTTTTGAGAACAAGGAGCTCTTTGAGTCACAGTTCCCTGCTGACTTCATTTCAGAAGCCGTTGACCAGACAAGAGGCTGGTTCTATTCGCTGCTGGCTATCTCTACTCTGATATTCGACAAGGCTCCGTTCAAGAACGTTATAGTTCTCGGCCTTGTTCAGGACGAAAACGGTCAGAAGATGTCGAAGTCGAAGGGCAACGCTGTTGACCCGTTCGAGGCGCTTGAAAAGTTCGAGTACCACGACCTCGGCACCATGGCGACGATCGGCCGCGGCCGCGCCGTCGTCACAGAGACCGGCATGCAGACGCAGATGGGCCACATCGCCGACGCGCTCACGCAGACAAAGGAGAATAAGACGCCCCTGCAGCTGCGCCTGACACAGCTGAGCCGCATCCTGACGTGGCTCGTGCTGGGCATCTGCGTGGTGGTGTTCGTGGTCGGCGTGCTGCGCGCCGGGACCATCAACGGCCGCGTCGTGCTCGACACATTCCTCATCGCTGTCAGCCTCGCGGTCGCGGCGATCCCAGAGGGGCTGGCCGCAGTCGTGACGATCGTGCTGTCGATCGGCGTGACGAACATGAGCCGCCGCAGCGCGGTCATCCGCCGGCTCACGGCCGTGGAGACGCTCGGCTGCGCGCAGGTCATCTGCTCGGATAAGACCGGCACGCTCACGCAAAACCGCATGACCGTGACGGAGTGCGCTGCCGGTGATGAGCACCTGCTCGCCACGGCCATGGCCCTGGGTGTCGATGCGGTGCACGACCCGGAGACGGACACCGTGACCGGCGAGCCGACCGAGGCCGCGCTCGTGCGCTGGGCGGTCACGCAGGGCCTGTCGCCAAGTGCGCTGCGCGCGCAGTATCCGCGCGTGGCCGAGGCACCGTTTGACAGCGAGCGCAAGATGATGAGCACCCTGCACGCCGACGGCAGCTCCGTCGTGCAGTACACCAAGGGCGCGCCCGACGTGCTGCTGCCGCTGTGCGACCGCATCTGGATCGACGGCCGCGCTGAGCCCATGACGGACGCGCACCGCGCCGAGATCGCGGCGCGCAACCGCGACATGACGGGCCGGGCCCTGCGCGTGCTGGCGGCGGGCATGCGCACGTATGACGCGCTGCCGGGCGACACGTCACCCGCAGCGCTCGAGCAGCACCTGTGCTTTCTCGGTCTGGCTGGCATGATCGACCCGGTGCGTCCTGAGGTCGTGGACGCCATCCGCGCCTGCCGCAGCGCCGGCATCCGCCCGATCATGATCACCGGCGACCACGTGGACACCGCCGCCGCGATCGCCAAAGAGCTTGGCCTGCTCGGCCCCGGCGACGAGGCCGTCACCGGCACGGAGCTGAGCGCCATGGACGATGACACGTTCCGCCGCCGTCTGCAGCACATCAGCGTCTATGCCCGCGTGCAGCCGGAGCACAAGACCCGCATCGTCAAGGCCTGGCGGGATGCCGGCTTCGTCACCGCCATGACCGGCGACGGCGTCAACGACGCGCCGAGCATCCGCGCGGCGGACATCGGCATCGGCATGGGGATCACCGGTACGGACGTGACGAAAAACGTGGCCGACATGGTGCTTGCCGACGATAACTTCGCCACCATCGTCGGCGCGGTCGAAGAGGGCCGCCGCATTTATGACAACATCCAGCGTGCAATCAAGTTCCTGCTCGGCTCGAACATGAGCGAGGTGCTGAGTATTTTCACCGCGACGATGCTCGGCTTCATGATCCTTGAGCCTGTGCACCTGCTGTGGATCAATCTCCTGACCGACTGCTTCCCGGCGCTCGCGCTCGGCATGGAGCGCGCGGAGCCGGACGTCATGTCCCGCCCGCCGCGCAGCGCGCGCGAGAGCATTTTCGCCCACGGCGTTGGCTTCGACTGCGTGTATCAGGGCGTCATGTGTGCGATCCTGACGCTGGCGGCGTTCTTCATCGGCCATTACATGGAGTACGGCGTCTGGACGCTCACAAATTCGCCCGACGGCACGACCATGGCATTTCTGACCCTGAGCATGGCGGAAATTTTCCACAGCTTCAATATGCGCGCGCACCGGGCGAGCATCTTCACGCTCCGCACACCCAACTGGACGCTCGTCGGCGCGGCCGCGGCGAGTCTTGCGCTCACGACGCTGTGCATTTATGTGCCGTTTCTGGCCGATGCGTTTGATTTCACGGCCATCTCCGCCGCCGAGTACGCCGTGGCCATGGGGCTTGCGGTCTTGGTCATCCCGGTCGTGGAGCTCGTCAAGTGCGTGCAGCGCGCGGTGGAAAAACGCGCGGGGCGCGCATGATTTCTGCCGCGTCGGCGCACACTAACTCCGATTTCAACGAGAGGAGATGGGTGCTGTGCGCCAGGTGCTGCCGGTTCCCCAGCGCGTGATGGCCGTCGTGCTGTCGGTGCTGTTCGTGTTCTGCCCGTTCGCGGCCTATGCTGCCGGGGAGGCCGACGCCGCGGCCGATCCCGTGCTGCTGCCGATCATCATGTATCATGAGGTCAAGCCGGATAAACCCGGCAAGGACGCCATCCAGCCGTGGGAGTTCGAGGCGGACCTGAAATGGCTGGCCGACAATGGCTACACGACGATCGTCATGGCGGACCTCATCGCCTATGTGCGCGACGGCACGCCGCTGCCGGAAAAGCCCATCATCCTCAGCTTTGACGACGGATACTATAATAATTACGTCTATGTCCTGCCGCTGCTGCAGCAGTATTCGGCGCGGATCGTTCTCTCGCTTCTGGGGCCTCGCACTCCACACATAATCTACGAACACTTCCCAATTGTTTATAAGCTGCCACGCAACATCAATCTTCTTTTCAACTGGAGATCTACCTTCACATAGAGGCGTAACGAGAACTTCCCATTCGCACTTACTCCAGAAATAGTACATTACCGATCTTCTTAGATGGTCGGCAAACAGTTCTTTCGTCTCACAGGTTTTGAAGTGTTTCTTTATATCC
>ONLC01000176.1 GCA_900318545.1 uncultured Eubacteriales bacterium | reverse complement strand
CCTAACTGCGGTGATGAGATAATGCTCGGTGAGGGCGTTGTCGCTGAGGGTGCTATTGACTGCCCGAACTGCGGTGAGAAGCTGGAGTTTGACTTCTCGGAATTAGACAGTGATGACGGAGAGGGAATACCTTTCTGACATTATAAAGCAAACAATAAACATAGTTTCAGGGGTGGTGAAAGTCCACACCGGAGGTGACAGTCCTCGACCGCTTGAAAGAGCGCTGATTCGGTGTAATTCCGAAACCGACGGTAAAAGTCCGGATGGAAGAAACGACGGTTCAATTTTGGATCACAGCCCCCGATGCGTTCGGGGGCTTTTTCATTTTCCGCTGTTTCTCCTAATAATACGCAAAAATCAATTATTATTGGAGGAATGAACAATGACACAAAATATGGCTTTGAACAAAAGCACCTTTACAACCAGAACTATCGTAATGACAGGAATGATGAGTGCAGTAGCGACCGTCATTTACTATCTGGATTTTAATGTTCCGCTTATGCCGGGATTTATAAAGCTTGACTTCTCGAATGTTATTTCGCTGCTTGCAGGCTTTTCGCTCGGACCTGTTCCTGGAGTTATAGTGTGCCTTATAAAGAACCTTATCCAGCTTCTTGTAAAGGGCTTCGGCACAACAATGGGAATAGGCAACATCTTTGACTTTGTGACCAGTGCAGTGCTGGTGCTTACATCAAGCATTATCTACCAGAGAAACCGCACCAAGAAAGGCGCAGGTATCGCAGTTATCTTCGGAGTGCTTGCATTCTCGCTGATAACACTTCCGCTTAACTACTTCATCGTATATCCGATATACTTCAAGGCATACGGCGGAGAGCAGGCTATCCTTGCAGCATACAAGGAGATTATGCCGAGTGTCAAGAATATTTTTGCAGCGCTGTGCATTTTTAATCAGCCGTTTACCTTTATCAAGGGCGTGCTGTGTGCACTGATAGTTATGCTTATCTACAAGCCGCTGTCACCTGTTATCAAGGGCGGCAGACGCTGAATTATACCATTGTTTATTGTTTGTAAAAGCCGTATCGGATAATCCCGATACGGCTTTGCTTGTCTTATCTTACTTTACGGCTTCAAGGAGTGCCTCGACCTTATCGGTCTTCTCCCAAGAAACGCCAAGGTCCTCACGGCCGATGTGTCCGTATGCTGCAAGCTGCTTGTACTGCGGCTTTCTGAGATCAAGATACTCGATTATTGCCGAGGGGCGAAGGTCGAATACCTTGTTTACTGCATCTGCAAGCTTGTCGTCAGCGACCTTTCCTGTGCCGAATGTATCTACCATTACGGAGACGGGGTTTGCAACGCCTATCGCATAGGCGAACTCTACCTCGCACTTGTCGGCAAGGCCTGCTGCTACGATGTTCTTAGCTACATATCTTGCGGCATATGTTGCCGAACGATCGACCTTTGTGGGGTCCTTTCCCGAGAAAGCTCCGCCGCCGTGACGTGAATATCCGCCGTAGGTGTCAACGATGATCTTTCTGCCTGTCAGTCCGCTGTCGCCCATAGGTCCGCCGACTACAAATCTGCCCGTAGGATTGATGAAATATGTAGTGTCTCCGTCAAGGAGCTCTGCGGGGATAACTGCCTTTATTACCTTCTCGATTATGTCCTCTCTTATCTGCTCAAGAGTTACCTCTGCATCATGCTGAGAGGATACTACAACTGCATCTACTCTTGCAGGCTTGCCGTCGATGTACTCAACAGTTACCTGCGTTTTACCGTCAGGTCTGAGGTAGGGGAGTGTGCCGTTTTTTCTGACCTCGGTGAGCTTCTTAGCAAGCTTGTGTGCGAGAGAAATAGGCATAGGCATAAGTTCGGGAGTTTCATTGCAGGCATAGCCGAACATTATTCCCTGATCTCCTGCACCTATATCGAAAGCATTTTCCTCTCTGCCCTCGAGTGCATTGTCAACGCCCATAGCAATATCGGGCGACTGCTTATCCATAGTTACCATTACAGCGCAGGTGTTGCCGTCAAAGCCGTACTCGCCCTTGTCATAGCCTATCTCAATAACCGTATCACGAACGATCTGAGGTATATCCACATTAGCCTTAGTGCTTATCTCTCCCATGCACATTACAAGACCTGTAGTTGTTACGGTCTCGCAGGCAACTCTGGAGAGCGGGTCCTCAGCAAGCAGTGCATCGAGCACAGCATCTGAGATCTTGTCGCAGATCTTATCGGGGTGTCCTTCTGTAACGGACTCTGACGTAAAAAGTGTTCTTGACATTATTCTCTTCCTTTCTGTTTCTAAAAACCTGAGAAAAAATAAAAGACGCTCGAATATCCGAAACGCCTGACAAAAAATCTCTTTTTCCTCATCTTTCGGATCAAAACCGCAGGATCTGGCACCTTAACCTCGGATACCCTCGGTCAGGTTGTCGGGCTTCATCGGACCTGTTTCCTCCACCACTCTTGATAAGGTTTTTCCAAACATATTATACTACAGCAGTCCGCCTTTGTCAACCGAGTTTTTCGATTTTGTGTATTTTTTACTCTATTTTTGGCCGCTCCTGTCCTTAGATTGTTGACAATGACAGTGGGATATGTTAATATTAGTGAAAGAGAACAAGGGAGCTGAGCTTATGAAGCACGAAGAAAACCTTAATATAGATTTTGCAGTTGACCTGCTCTACCCCTCGCAGGAGAAAAAGGACAGGCTCAAAAAACGAAGGGCCAAGCTTTATGATCTGCCTCAGGGATATATAAGAAATCTCGAGCTTGAAAAGCTGGCATCGCTTATAAGCCCGTACAATAATCACTACACGGTGAATCTCTTTACTGAGCTTTGTGATGATATTGATGTAATAAACTTCAGGCTGGATATACTTGATGACTTTATGGCAGTGCCTAAGCTTGCACCTACAGTCAAGAAAATAATCGACATTATGGTCGAAAGCGATCGCAAGAACATTTATGACCTCAACGAGCCTGATTCGTTTGAAAAGCTTGATGACGGCATAACCGCCTTTGACGGCTATGTTGAGTGTCTGGAGATAATGCACAGCTTTTATGAGAAGAACAGAGACAAGCTTCATTCCCTCGGAGTGAACAGAATGTTTCGTTTTTTTGAGGAGCAGTATAATGACAAGCACTACATAAAGCTGAAGGAGGAGCTTGCCGAGCTTAAAGAAGCACTCAAAAAGGGTATAAAGAGCGTGACCGTTGCCGTAAACCTTGATGAGCGAATGATACCTGTCTCGGCTGGAATAATCGAGCAGTCGCACGAGCCGTATACATTGAAGCCCTCTATTTTTGACAGGATCATCTATCACGGAGCGTATTTCGGTAGCCATCAGGTAAAGGAGCTTCATCAGCGTTTTCTTGCAAGTGAGGTAACTAAAGACCGCATTGTAAACACGGTCGATGAGAGCCTTTTCAAGGAGCTTTCGTACCTTACGGACAAGTACGTTGATATGATTGACGATGTTCTCAGGCAGTATCAGAAGATAGGCTTCCGTGATATGTACAGTATAAATTATCAACTGGAGTTTTACCTTGGGGCAGTGAATCTGATAGAGCTTGCAAAGAGCTCTGGGCTTGATATGTGCAGACCGAGGTTTGCTCCCGACAGCGAGCGAAAGGCTGTAATGACAGGGCTTTATGATATGATATATTTCTCCGAGTGCAGGCTGTGGAACCTGAAAGCCAAGGAGAAAAAGACGGTCATAACCAACGACATAAGCTTTGATGAACGCTCCAGAATGTTTATTCTCACGGGTGCTAATAACGGCGGAAAGACCACCTTTGTTCGTGCTATCGGCATAGCGCAGATACTTGCCCAGACGGGGCTTTATGTTCCCTGCGAGAGCTGTGAGCTCTCGCTGACGGACTTTATCTACACTCACTTCCCGAAGGAGGAGCAGACAGGCATAGATGCCAGCAAGTTCACAACCGAGATAAAGGAGTTCAAGACTATAAGCGACACTATCACACCGCAGAGCCTGCTCCTTATGAATGAGAGCATACAGAGCACGACACCGAATGAGTGCATCGAGGTATCTAAGGAGCTTCTGAAGATATTCTGCATGATAGGTGTAAGGGGCATACTTGCGACCCACATAGTTGACCTTGCAGAGCTTATCGACGATATAAATGCCGAGCCCGATATAGCCTCTAAGATAGACAGTCTTGTAGTTACTGTTGACGAAGCCACAGGCAAGCGCCTATATAAGATCGAGAGGGGAGTGCCTGCCATGACAGGCTATGCGAGCCATATCCTCGAACAGTTCGGCATAAATACCGAGGAGATAAAGCAGAGATTAGGAAAATAACTGTACAAAAAAGAGGACAGCTTAACTGCCCTCTTTCTTTATGGGATATCAGAATCTGTAGTATACATACTCGTCTGCGTATTCGCTGCCGTCGTTGTTTTCGGGCTTCATGCCTGCATCGATAAGCTCCTGATAAATGGTCTCGGTGTCGCAGTCGTAGCACATATTCTGATCGAAAACGCTGTCCCAGTAGTATTTATCAGCGGGATCGTAGAGGTCTGCCTTTTTGTATTCCTTCCTCTCGTTGACCACGATATTCAAACGATCATTTCTGTAATAATTTCTCCATGCGGTCTTGCTTCTGTCGGCCGCCTTGAAATGGCTGTGGATTATCCTTGTGATCTCTATGACCTTATCTTTGTCAGCATCTTCAAGGTAAAGCGGCTGATACCCTCCCTCGTCAAAGCGGTTAGCTTCATAGAAATATAATTCTATGCTGCAATGCTCAAGCTCGCCCTTAGGCTCGGAGAATGCAAGCCCGAAACCGCCTGTTTTCAGGCATATTACATTTATGATGAGAACTGCTGCGATTATTCCTGCAAATTCAAGCAAACGTCCTGCAAATACAAGCTTCAGGTTCTTTCCTCTTGCAAGGATAATGTGTACCACCATGAACACAACAAGCGATCCGCCGACTGCAACTATCCTGTCAGCCATATCGAGGAAGTTGAACATAACGAATACCGAGATGACCGAAAGTATCTCTAAGA
>ONLC01000174.1 GCA_900318545.1 uncultured Eubacteriales bacterium | reverse complement strand
CAGTGTATAAGTGAAATCTACGTCTTTCTCGAGCTTTGTTCCCTTATAGGTAATGCTGAGCTTTCCAAGAGCATAAGGGTCTATCGCTGAGCCTGTATAATTGAAAGTATCCTGAGTAAGCTTTATCGTACAGTCATCAAGTGTTACACCGTAGCTGTAGGAGCAGCCGCATTTTTTAGCATACTCAGCCGCAGCCGAGCCCATTGGTACATACAGTGTTCCTTGATAAACATGGGAATCATCATAATAATACCAACCTGACCAGTTTATATCCTCACCGATATTTGTAACACTTGCAGGTATAGTGACAGATTTAAGGCTTCCCATTCCGCTGAAAGCCTCTTTGCCGATCGACTTTACACCGTCTTCAATAACTACCTCGGTAACATTCGGGAAGCCACTGAAAGCACGCTCTCCGATGCTGTCGATAGTACCCTTTATAACAATCTTTGTAACATTTTCCTTGACAGGCTTCCAGCAGGTATCGCTGCCGGAAGAAAAATAAGAAGTTTTTGTTGATGAAAGTGCATACAGGACATATGACTCAGCTGCCGTATCTGCACTTCCCGTTCCGCTGATCGTCAGAACTCCGTCATCAGAGAGCTCCCAGTTTGCTGTTTCGCCGACTGCGTGAATGACCTTTTTGCTGAACGCTCCTGTAGATGAATTGATAGTGTAGAAATCAACTACGTTTTCAAGCGATGAGCAGAAAACAACATTAGAGCCTTTTACTATCGGGTGGCAATCAGAAAGTGAGCCCCTTGCGGTCATCGTGTCGTTGAGTGCAGCTCCCGAGCCGTCAATAAACCTGTAGCTGAATGTATAACAGGATAATGGGTCCTGCTTATCCTCAGCGGCAGGCAGCTCGGAGTTTTCGCAGTAATCCTGCCACATAAGAAGAAAACGGTCATCAGTTACTTTCACAAGCTTAACATTTACAAAAGCCTTTCCGCCGTTTGTATAATCTGTCTGCCATACGATCTTGCTTGCTTCTTTACTGAAATTATTCTTAGGTGTTACTGAAAGATAGATATTATGGGGTGTGTCAGATGTTACACTGTCGTACTGAGACTGGTCAATAGAAGTGCCGACACCAAGAATATTATCCTTTGACAATGCAAGATCATCAACACTTACATAAGTGCGGATAGCCCACGAAGAGGTATGATGTCCGCCGTAATCAAGAACGCTGAACCGGTTTCCGCTTGGGAATGCATCAAAGTAGTCAGTATCTGTTCTTGTTGCATCATAGCGGGACAGCTCGGTTTCAAGGCTGCCCTCACTGAGCTCAAGGATATAAACGTTATCCCCGTCAGAATCAAGATACTGCGCAAAGGAGTGTCCAAAATTACCATACTCTATCTTGGTGCTCATATCGCTTTCGGTAACAGCAATAAGCATCATTCCCTGATGTCCCTGACCGTAATTCGGGTCAACATAGCCCTCACGGCCTGTAGCTATGTACAGCTTTCCGTTTGCTCTTGCAAAGCTCACACAGCCATAATCGAAGGGATATCTTATCTCGTATTCCCAGCCTTCCTGAGCCTTTACACTGCCCGAACCAAGGCGCTTCCATTCCTTGCTGTACTTGATAATACGAACGACCTCAGTGCCGTCAACTCCGTCAGTGTTGTTCTGTCCTTCTACCACATAGTACACATCTCCTGCATCGTAAAAGCCACCCCATACAGGGAGCTCCATAGCGATCGTCTGCTTTTTGGTCAGGTTGAATGAATTGTCATAGTACTCGACTATGATGTTCTCGCCGCTTGATACAAGTCTCATATAGCCTGTATCGGTCGCTGTCATTTCAACCAAGGGTCTAAGCCTGCTTCTGAGATTGTTTAACGCTGTGGGATTTGCAGCAGTATTGCTCGCAGAATATGTTATCACTGAGCCCGACTGCTCAAGATATTCTTCATTTTCGGGCTCTGCACTTACGGGCAGAATAACAGTACTTACTGCAACTGCCGCAGAAACAGCCAATGAAAGAAACCTTTTTTTCATAAGCTTACCTCCCAAATAAATCACTGTTTTCAGTTTATCATAGTTGAGCGGTCTTTTCAACATATTTATGACATAAAATCTAAATTCTGCATATTTATCAAATTCTGATACTCTATTTTGTGCAAAATAATATCCGACAGAGCCTATACCCTGTCGGATAATGATCATTTCTTATCTATAACTACGGTCTGTCTGCCAAGGGCATTATAGCCATTCATAAATGTGCTGTAGGGATATGTAACCGTACTGCCGTTTATAACATCTGCGATAGTTATACGCTGTGTAAGATCATCGAAGCCTGTTATAACCGCACAGTGCTGAGGTGCTACCCAGCGGAAGGTATAGCTGCCCGAGCCTGCATTTGAGTACTTTCCGCCTGCCTTGATAGTGTAATAGCCGCCTGTTCTTGGGCTTGCATTGTAGGTAGTGAACCATACTATCAGAGCGTGCCCCTTGTTGAGCTCTCTCTTGATGCCTGCAAGGTCAAGTCCCGAGGTGCGGTTTACTGAGCCGACACTAAGGTTCCTCCAGTTGACCGTACTGTTAAAATCGGTATGGATATCTATCTGATAATTGTTTCTTACCTTTTTGTCTGAGAGAAACCAGTTCGCAGCCTGTGCTATAGCAGGTGCATAAATGCCGTCATTTCCTGTGTAGACATAGGGGCTTCCGAAGAAGGCATAGTTCGGGTCGCCTGCTCCGTGAGATACCCAGTGGGTATAGTTGTTTGCTATATCATTCTTGCTGCAGGAGATGCCATGCTGATTCTGTAAAACTGTTGCCAGTGCAGCAGATTCGCAGCCCATTACCATCGGAGAGCCGCCCTCCCAGCCATTCTGGTTTATCGCCTTTATACCGAGGTCTGCATAAGCCGCAATCTGACCGCCCCTTACATAGCCGACCTTTGCCTTTGCAGTTCCCGGAACATATACCTTGTACCAGCCGCTCACATCAGTGATGCCCTTCTGCTGGATTATATCTCCGTAGTCGCCTCTGTAAAGAACCTTTGATGAGGTGCTTGCCTTTTCATAGATCACATAATTGGTTTTCGCTCTGAGTCTTGAATCCGTTACTACCTTTGTTGAGGCACCCCGAGTTGTTATCTCCTTGCCGTCAGATTTTACACAGGGCTTTACATGGAACAGATATGTTGTTTTAGAATCAAGTCCCTCAAAGGTGTAGAAAAGACTCTTTGTAATCACAGGCTCAGACCATGCTCCGTTTTTGTAGATGAACACCTTATAATACTGTGCTCCTTCTACCTTATTCCAGCAGACTCTGATGGCATTGAGTCCGGAAATAGAATCCTTTAGAACAGGAGTTTTAAGGAAGTTTTTCTTGACTACAGCGGAGAGTGCTCCGTTATGATCCTTGCCATTATCATCTGTCATTACAGCCCTTACAATATAGATGTGATGCCCTTCGTTTTTTGAAAAGCTGTCTGTAAAGCTGTTTGTAGTCGGCATACCTATTATCTGATAGCTGCCTGTTGTTTTGCGGTAAACTATGTATTTGGTACACTCAGTCTTATCCCATGTCAGACTAACGCTCTTATCAGTTGACTTTGATATTTTAAGGCCCGATGCAGGCTTCGGAGCTGTTGCGGTGGAAACTGTCAGAGTTTTTTGTGAAGCTGCCTCATAATCATCATAAACAGATACCGGAACCACCCTGAATGTAAGCTTTTGTGCAGACGCTGCATTATACTTATATGTAAGAGCTGTGGTTTCACCTACAAGGGTCTCCTCTTCGCCGTCAAGAAGATAGATCTTGTACTTCTGGGCTTTATTGACCTTATCCCACGAAAGCGTTACCGAGGTGCTGTTGCTTACGGCATTAAGCTTTCCTGTCATATCGTCAGGAACAAACCTGACTGCTATTTTATAGCCGTCAAGATAACTTTTCTGCTCGCCGACAAGCTTATATGGCTTAATGTAGAAGTCAAAGCAGCTGCCCTGATTGAAAAAGCCGCTTGACAGGCTGAACGTGTTATCCTCATAGTCCATTTTCAGCGTTGAAAAGGTTTTGCCGCTGTTTACTGTATACTTGATATCGTATTTCTCTTCATCGCTTGTTCTGTCCCATGAAAGCGTCACATTGTCAGCCTTTGCGTACAGAACGCTTTCAGCATAAGACGGTGGTTCGGGAACTATCTCCTCCTGAACTTCTGCTGTCTCATATGTAACTACAGAAACGCTTTCCTGATCAATTGTCTCATCAGCCTGTACAGGCAGTGCCGAAAAAGACAGACACAGAGCACAAATAAGTGCCGATATTCTTTTATTCATCATATTTACCCCCTAATGTATTTATTATAACACATCAGCCGTGAAAATTCAACCCTCACTGCGAAAATACGATGTTTTCGCTTAAATACTCTATTCGGTTGTACTGCTACGGTACTGTGGGCATGACAAAGGAGTGGCTTCTGAATGACAATAATACCTCGGCTCGGACTGTGGTTGAGATGATGTTTGCTTCTATGCCTGATAATATGAAAGAGATATACTTTTGAACATCAGAGCTTTGAATCCGATTTCAAGGTTCCTTTTTTTACTACTATGATCATTCTAATGGAGATCTCACGGCGCTTTCGTCAGTTGCACGAAAAGCGGTAAAAAATATTTCTTACAAATAATGTACGGCTTGCATCGAATATATTGTTAAGTATGTACAAATATCGAAACAGCTATTGACAAGTGACCTATCGTTCGCTATAATAATTATATCAGGTGAACGGTAGGTCACTATTTGTTACAGGAGGTAATTATGGCAAAGGACACAAAGGAAAGAATACTTGATGAAGCGCTGCGGCAGTTTTCGCAGAAGGGTTATGACGGCACGAATATCCGTGAGCTTACCGCTTCGCTGGGGCTTGTTAAGTCGTCGATGTACAAGCACTTTAAGAGCAAGGAGGAGATCTGGAACTCTTTGCTCGACAAGATGATCGTGTATTATGCAGAGCGCTTCGGCTCGGCAGAGAACCTGCCTCCTGTTCCGGATACGTTGGATGAGCTTGTCGCCATGACCCTGCATATGGTGGACTTTACGGTGCATGATGAGCGTGTTGTGATGACGAGAAA